>CACWUI010000127.1 GCA_902764045.1 uncultured Lachnospiraceae bacterium | reverse complement strand
CAAGTCCCGTTTCGTGGCCGGCTTCAACGGAACAGACGAATTCATTTGTTTTTCCGGAATCTTTCATTAGTAGTCAGGTCCTTTCACTTTTTTTATCCTGTATGACATATGTATCATAATATCAAATTTCCAGTTCCTTTGCCATAGCCTCACACCCCCTGATGATATCTTCCCTTACACCGTCAAAGTCCCTTGTAAACCAGGGGTCTTCCACATCACGGGTTTCCCCCGCATATTCAAGAAGTTTTTTTATTTTACCGGCAGGGTCACCGCCGAACACTCGGAGCATGTTTCTTATATTTTGAGAGTCCATGCCCACTATAATATCAAACTCATCATAATCCCCGGGGTGTATGCGCCTTGCCTTTTTTGAAGAGCAGTCAAGCCCCATCATTTCCAATTGGTCCCTTGCCGGACCGTATACGCCCCAGCCCGTGTTTTCATCGCTTGTGGCTGCCGATCCTATATAAAATTCATCACTTTTGCCGGCCCTCTCAACTATGTCCTTCATGATAAATTCTGCCATGGGGGAACGGCAAATGTTTCCATAGCAGACAAACAGTATCTTAGTCATTTCACTCTCCCGTTATTTTTTACATATTCCATTTTATACCATGTAGCCGAATTATGAAATATGTGCTATCATATTACAAATAAAAATCAGGGGACGAAGGATTATGGAAGACCAGAACGAATACAGACAATACGGCAAAAGAGCCGATGAGGTAAATGAGGATAAGATAAAAGAGGAAGCTTATAACAAGGCTGCCGAGGAGAATATCACCACGGACAATCCCGATAATCAGAGCAAGGGACTTTTCAGTAAATACGGAAAGTACAAAGGCACTCTTAAAGAAAACAATAAAGACGCATACAGATTTTCCAAGACTATCTCGATATGTGTGCTTATCGGTACAGTCGTGGGTATCATTATCGGTATTGCCTCGGGTGCAGTTATTTATGCCCTTCTATGCATTTTCCCGGCGTTCTTTATCGGACTGATAATAGATGCGATATTAAAAAGAAGAAATAAGAATTAAAAAAAACCGTCACTCAGGTGTGACGGTTTTTTTACGGGGATGGTTTTCAGTCCCGAGAGACAGTTATCTTACAAAATAGTCATTTATGATAGACTCCATTTTTCCGTTATCGTGTTTCATCAACGTATTGATAAAATCTTCTGATGTTGCATCCTTCATAAAGAACTCTTCCATAAATTCGTGGATCACGGCAACATAATCCTTATCTCCCATTTCATTGCGAAGGGCTTCAAGGAATTCAGCGCCTTTGAAACAGTCGCGGGCGTATGCGGTTTCCGCATCATCAATTTTTTCATTCAGCTTTTTATTCATGGCTTCGGGATATTTTTCTTTTGCTTCATCCAGAATCTCCTTCAGCTTGTGCTCGGCTTTATCGTTGGTGGCGCTTACACTGATATAATCATTGAACCATGTAAGCATTCCTCTGGAAAGCCAGCCGTCTGTCGCCCTGTTGCTTCCGGTCATTTCGGAGAACCACTGATTGATAGTTCCCTCCTTAAATACAGGAACAGAATTCCTTCTGTAATCATCAGTGGCTCCGCCATCCAGTCCGTCTATTATATCCTTGGCGCCGTATGTCATGAGACCTGTATATGTGTTGCATCCGCTCTCATTGTAAAGAGGAACAAGATCATACTGGCTCCAGGCATATTTTTCTATCATTTCAGACATCCAGTCTATGGTCACGGGCAATGCGATCTCTACAACCTCTCTGCCTTCCTTGTAGCTTTTTGCATCCTCCATGAAATAATAATTCACGGTCATATCGTCATTTGCATAATAAGCCGAGCGGAAACCGTTGCTTAAGATAATGGCAAAATCCCTTGTATCCACTGAATCAATATTAATAACACCATCGTCACCTATCATCTCGGTACCTGAGGCTGCTGCGGTATAACCCTCAGGAGCGTGGATCTTAACATGATAATCGGAAAACTGCGTTAAACCGTTGTCCTTTAAATTCTCCTCGGTCCATGCCGAGTCATTTATCTTCCACTCTCCTTCACGATACTCGGCCATCTGAGGATAGCAGGATGTGAGAATGTACTGGTAATATTCACCTGTGTTATAAAAACCAAAGCGTGAATCTCCGTAAGGGATATCCTCTTTAACATCAATGGTTATGTCAAGCTTATCCTTGGGTGTAAGTTTTTTATCTCCCAGATCGACCTTAATTATCCCCGGATTGCTTCCGTCCTGTGTAAAATCAAGCTTTGCCGATTCGTCACTTCCGATATATATGTTTCTTATTTCCCAGTTTTTTCCGGAATTGCCATCTTTCTGATAGACCTTTGATGAGGGATTAAGGAAAATAATTTCCTCCAAGGTCTGATCGGTATTATTTTCAACATTTGCGGTGGAAACTATCTCTACATTGTTTTCCTCTGCATTTAATGTAAGATCCATATTGTAAGCATTTACAAAAAGCTGGTTCTCGGTGTGTACGGCTGACCTTTTACTCTCGTCCTGTCTCGCCTCAGGCTTTTTATTGCCGCATCCGGTAAGGGTAACAGCGGCAACAGCCGCCAGTGCGGCGCCTGCTATTATTTTAGTCTTTATCTTTTTCATTATCTGCATAAGTCCTTTCTTGTCTCCTGATTTCCCTATGACGATGATTATAACACGATATACGTTGTTATGCACAAAAAAAAGCAGGACTCCTAAGAGTCCTGCCCCACGTCTGACTAAGCTAAGCCGCGTCAGGCGTTACATTTCGTTTTTCCGCGTTTTTCAGCAAATTCGTACATGCATCTGTCGACGATGAGAATAAGCCATCCGCCAAGAACGAATGCGATGGTACATCCGGGTACACCGAAGATAGCGCACATAGATGTTGTCTGATAGTTAAGCATACATGTGAACAGGCAAGCCATGAAGAACAGGAACCAGTATCTACCGGAGTTGATCTTCGTCTTACAGAAGGTGTCAAGAGCACCAACAGTAAGAAGGCAAGGATATCCGTACAGAGCATAGTGCATCATACCCATATCTGCACTGAATACCATACCGCAAGCGATGGTGAATGCCATAGCCATGCAAGCCTTGATACCAAACTGAACGTTGTGCCACATATAACCTGCGATACAGATCAGTGACGCAATCCAACCGTCAGCAACCCAGATCTCTTCGAAACCGTTAGTCGCAAAGAGCATCCAATCCTGCCATGTCCATGCGGACGTGTCGAAGCCTGCATACCAACCCTGGTGGGCAGCGTATATACCGGCATCACCCATCTCACCACCGATAACAGCAGTTGATGAGTTTGTCCACTCGTTAAGGCTTGAAGCTCTAGGTACAGTTAAAAGATCTGTCTGGTAGCTGATAAGTACCAGGAACCAGCACATTGTGATCCAGGGGAATGTGAATCCCGGAAGACCGTGGTGGTTCGAGAATCTGTTGATGAATAACTGTAAAGGAACTACTAAGATACATCCAGCAAGAAGCCAGATCCAAGCTGTTGTCCAGCTGAGAACGTGACCGTTTGAAATCTGGAAAGTAATAGCTCCCATTGCAATCAGGTTCGGGCAGAAACCGAAAAGACCTGATTTGATAGCGTCTCTGTCGCATCCCATGCAGTATGCGGTAAGATTCGCAAGGTTAACACCAATGATAACGAATATGAAGTAGCTCCATGCTTCGAATGTTCCAACCTGCCAGTTGAATGTCTCAAATCCTGCAAGAAGGAAGGAAGCGAGGAAGATCATACCCGAAATGGTGTTTTCAATGAATACTACCTGTGAGATTCCGTTAAAGAATGCTTTAAACGGAGCAGGCATACCTTTGAAATCAAGACCCATCTCTTTCACTCCTTTTCTCTCTTTTTTTCTTGGTTACGGTTGTGTTGTTCTGCTCGAGCAA
>CACWUI010000126.1 GCA_902764045.1 uncultured Lachnospiraceae bacterium | reverse complement strand
GCAATGTTTTTTATCGCCGCCACCCAGATTCTCCGGCCTGTATGTGGAGGGATCCCCTCTTGTGCTTCCTATGACTGTTCCGAGATCCTCAGGGTCCACCCCTATCAGAGGCAGGGTGTCAGTCTTTTGGGCGATCTCATCCCAGGACTCTATCGATACTACCGAAGTAACAGGATCCAGCGCCTCTGTCTGCATGGAATCCTCCCAGGTTTTGGTCTCGGGATTGTACACCTTGTAGTAAGAATAGATATACGGAACCGCATACATCACTACCTTGTCTCCCTTCCCTCCCACTGCACTGTAAGAAATATAATTCCCGTGGGAATTATGCCATTGCCTGTCATAGCTTGCCGCCCTCTTTCCGCTGAAGTCCAACTGGGCATTAACAACTGTACCCCATTCACCGTAAACATGTGCGCCTGCACCAAAATGTATGTAAAAACCGTTGCCGATATCTTCTTCATGTCCGCTTGAGAAGGTTGTATGACTGTTTGACAGATAGTTATACACCTCTTGCAGATCGCCGAAATAAGGTGTGTCCTGCAATACGGTCAACACCTCCGGAACCGTGGGGAAGATCGCCTGACCGACCATATATGTGCGCACACTGTCATCATCTATGTCGGGAAGAGCAAGGCTAAGGTTCGGTCCCGTAATATTCCCCATCCTGGTACTTTCGTTTATAACCCCCTCCTGTCCGGTGTATCTTAATGTAGAAATTCCTTTTTCAAATGTGTAATGAGCCACATCAAGCCAGTAGTAGTCATCACTTCCTCTCACATCGTCATCACGCCTCACGCCGATAACTGCCAGAAAGCTTTCATTTACGGAATTGAGACCTGATGTTGTCACACAACCGCTCACCACGTCTCCGATCCAGATATGATCTTTGGGTTTGTTTATTTCAGATACTCCTGACTGATGATGATATTGACCGCTGAAAAGACTTATGCTTCCTACGGATACACCAAGACCCGCTTTTGCTTTCGTGTCGGCATTATCGACCAGATTAAAATGATATATGTCTCCGCCGGCCAATACATAATCGGATGACATATCATTGGAAAGTGTTTCCAAATTTGCACAATCAAGTGCGAAGGGTGCCATGGTCGCCATATAACGTTTGTCGCCCGTTATTTTTTTTGCCGCGCTGTCTGCGATTATTTTGGCGTCTTTACCCAGTTCATGAGTGCTGTATTCTGATATTTCATAACTCCGGGTGTCGGGATTGTAATACAAATACCGATAACCGAAATTTTTCCAGGCTTCTTTACAGTTCGTGGTTTTGTCATTGGTTTCCCATCCTGCAAAGATCAGTGTATTGATCGCGTACCTGTACGCCGGTAAGGTATAAAGGAACACCCCTGAAGCACAGTTGGCAGATGTGAGGGCTTTTCCGTTTGAAGAGGAAAGTGGTATATCATCCAGACCCTCAACAGTCACAACATTTTTTGCCTGCTTATCCCAGTGGAAAACCCGGGCGCGGGAAGCCGCCGCCGCATCCTTGTGTCCCACGGGAGCAGATGTAGTGATCGCTATTTCTTCCGCTCCGTTTCTGTCAAGATCACAGGACGCCAGGGTTACTACAGGCGCCAAACGTGCAACCATCCTGCGCCAGTGTTTCGAATTTTCTTTTTTAAGGTCATCTATGGTCTGATAATTGGAAGCCGGACCCGTGTCAGCATAGACCATTGAATAATTCCAGTTTTTGCCGTCATTGGTCTTGATCATATATACAATGGCATATCTGTGACCGTCATCCTTATCCTCATAAGCACCTGTGTAGGCAAATATCTCATCAATACCGTCATCATCAACATCCGCCGCCTCTATTTCAAAATACGCATCATATTCCTGAAGATAACCCAGATCCAGATAGTTTAATTCTTTGTAACCGTCTCTGTCCAGAAACTGGCTTTTATGCAGGGTGGGCAGTATCGTTGTTTCTTCGTGACGTGTTCCGTCTTCATCAAAAGAGAATATGGCGATCTTAATAAGCCCTTTATACCATTCATCATTGCCCCGGTATTTCTGCGAACAGTTTGCATGATATCCCCGCAGTTCGGCAACATGATCTTTTTTTGAATCCTTTCCGGCTTTGGCGCTGAAGGCCACTGACGTGGCATATTTTCCGTCAAAGTCCGCCTTATCAATTTTCATAACGTTGTCGCTGTCGTTATTTGACAGAAAAGAATCTCTGGTATTTCCGTGTTTTTCAAACATGTTATTCTTGTTTATATCCCATAGCTTGTAAGCTCCCCATGAAGCCCCGCTATCGCTTTTCATGTCTTTATCTCCCTGGTTGGAACCGTTTGTCGGTCCCAATATATTCAAACCGTTACGAACGATATACTTATTGGCCTTAGAACCGTTCGCCGAAATATATACTTCCCTTTTGTCTATAAGACTGAATGCATTTGAATCGGACAAGGGCGCGGCTTTATCCTCAGGAATTTCATTGCTTATGGTAAGACCCAGATCATCGTAGATCTCAGGCTGTATATCGGACTTTTCTCCGGCCTCATCTATTGTAAGGTTATGTACATCTTCTCCGTAGTTTACCGCATATGCACGCATGGGCAATGCAACAAAAACAACTGCCATAGTCATTATCGCGATCAGAGAAAACAGACAGGGGAGCATCCTGTGACGTTTGTTTTTCGTGTTTCCTTTCCTGCATTTATCAGTTTTCATGTCAGCCTCCTTTCAATGTATTAAAACATTACTCATCTTTATTTCAGTGATGTTAGAAGTTCCTTAAGTACATTCCACGTAACCGGTATGGAATCAAGATGGACCACCTCGTTCGGTGAATGCACCTCATCTATGTCAGGACCTATGCTTACCATGTCTATGCTGTCGTCTATCCTGTAGAACTCTGCACATTCAAGACCCGCATGAAGACCAGTAACGGTCATTTCTTTGCCGTTTTGCTTTTTGTATATTTCAGGTATCTGTACGGCCAGCACGCTGTCGGGATTTACAGGCCATGCTTTGGTGTCAACCGTAACCGTAATATCAAGTCCGGTTTTTAATGCCAGCTCTTTTTGATGTTCATGTATTTCTTCAAGCTTCTCATCCGATGAACTTCTTGGCATCTGTCTTATCTCTATTCCGTCAGCATCCGCTTTGATATGCCCTGTGTTGGATGAACTTTCAACCAGCCCTTCCACCTCTTCGGACATTGAATAAACTCCGTCGATAGACTCCGTAACGTATATAAGTATATTGTCAGCCTGCTCTCCGGCAAGCGCCTTATCCGACTTCTCATTTTCGCTTACAGTGATCTTTACATCATTTTCCACTCCGGCGTATTTGTCGTTTATTTCTTTTTCCCGTGCCCGGACAAAATCTCCGGCAGCTTTTTTATCGGAGTCTGCTATGTTTATTATCGCTGCAGCTTTATCCGGAATGGCATTATCAGCCTGTCCGCCGGTTATCGACACTATGTCAAAGTCCGTTTTTTCCTTCATGTCCTTCAGCAGTCTGCAAAGTTCCGTTATTCCGTTTACCCTGCCTTCTCCTATGGTCTGACCGGAATGGCCGCCCATCAGCCCTGCTATTTCTATCTTCACGGCAGAATCCTTTTCCGAAGTGACCACTATCGGATCCGCCGTGGCTACCACGCTTGATCCTCCTGCAGAACTGACTGTCAGTGTATCACTTACCTCGCTGTCGATATTCAGAAGATATTTAACATCTTTTAAATCCCCGGCCTCTACAGCCATAGCTCCGCTGAAGCCAACCTCTTCATCCGTGGTGAAAATAACACGTAATGGTCCATGTTCCGTTTTACCCTCCGATAACTGTCTTTATCGGATCGGTCAAAGGATCGTAATCCACTCCGTCCCTTGCCACACAGACCATGTCGATATGGGCTTGAAGACATGTAAGTGGCAGATCTTCATAACCCTTTGTGGCAGGCACGTCAAAAAACAGATCCCCCGCCTCATTTTGTCTTACCTCCAGCCCCTGATCACGGGCCCAGTTTTTAAGCATTTCACCTACAGCCTGTTCATGACCCGATTTACGCGGTATGGCTGCAAGTTTCTCAAAATTGGCAACAATATCATCTATAATCTGTTGATTTTCCTTCCCTGTATCAGTTTTGCCCGATGAACAGGCAACCGGAATAAAGGAGATCGCCGCCAAAGAAAACGAGATAAACATTGCTTTTTTAAAAAAGTTTTTCTTTTCCATTTCCTGCTCCTTTATCTTAATCAAAAAAGAAAGCACCCATGCAGGTCATTTTTGACCGCAAAGGTGCCGTAAATGCATACCGGTAATTCAGTATAGCATTTTATGATTATATGTATGATTTTGGTTTTTTCCGTCACATAGATCAACCCCTCACACATAGTAATAATTTCAGGTGTTCCTGTTAAGATTATACATTATTACTACTTGTTACACAATGGGGAATCAGTCAAAAATCATGTGATCCGGGGACGGTTTCCTTCATGTTACGCCTCAAATCCGCCGTCTACTTTTATAACCTGTCCGTCGATAAATGATGAATCATCACTTGCAAGGAAAAGGGCTACATTTGCGATGTCCTCGGGCTGG
>CACWUI010000125.1 GCA_902764045.1 uncultured Lachnospiraceae bacterium | reverse complement strand
ACCCTTCTGCCGTACGGTCAAGGAGGCTGAGACCATCCCAGGTATCATGGCTGAGGAAGGACTTGTAAGAAGCGCAGACTTTAAGATCTGGCTCATGGCTGAGATCCCGTCAAATATCATCCTTGCGGACCAGTTCTGCAAGTTCGTGGATGGCTTCTCCATCGGATCAAACGACCTGACTATGCTGGTTCTCGGATGCGACAGGGATAATGATACTGTTCAGCATATTTATGATGAGAGAAATCTGGCAGTTAAGAGAGCGATACGTCACCTTATCGATGTGGCTCACGCTCACGGTAAGACGGTTTCCATCTGCGGACAGGCCCCCAGCGTTTATCCCGAGCTTTGTGAGTTCCTCGTTAAGAGCGGTATAGATTCACTGTCGGTTAACCCTGACTGCGTTGTTGCTACCAAGAAGATGGTGGCTCAGATCGAGCAGCGCATGATGATGGATGCGATCACCGGCAGAGGTAAGGCTGATTCGGAGGATTATACGTGGTGATTTGACCGTGAACATATTTAAAGGGGAGACAGGAGGACGGAGTTCTGTCTCCTTTTTTGTAATTTTGGGATACAAAAAACGTCACCCGGCTACACTTGACTGCATAGGAGGAAATTTAAATGGCAAATATCATATATGCCATGTCAGACTCCGTGGGTGAGACCGCCGAAATGGTGGCTCGTGCCACGGCAAGTCAGTTTGGTGAAGAAGAGTTTGAAATAGTACGCGTGTCATACGTTCTTTCTGAAAAACAGATAGATGATGTTATGGAATCCTGTGTCAAAAACGGCGGTATGATATGCCACACGATAGTTATGCCCCGACTTCGTGCATATATTGAAATGAAGGCGGAAAAAGCAGACGTTATCTGTGTTGATATCTTAGGTCCCACACTTTGGGCGGCGGAGCGAATTACATCCATGGAACCCAGTATGCGTGTAGGCATGGTCCGTCAATTGAATAAAGAGTATTACAAAAAAGTGGAGGCCATGGAATTTGCCGTACAATACGATGACGGCAGGGATCCCAAAGGTTTTTTAAAGGCGGATGTGGTCATCGTGGGAGTGTCCCGGACATCAAAGACACCTCTTTCCATGTACCTTGCCTATAACAGTATAAAGGTGGCAAATCTGCCGCTGGTGCCGGAGATACCCCTCCCGGATGAGATATTAAGGATCCCGCCCAGAAAAATAGTGGGTCTTTTAATAGATACATATAAACTAAACGGCATCAGAACATCCAGGATGGAGGCACTTGGTGTCGAAGGACCTTCCAATTATTCGGATGTGGATCGTATCAATATGGAGATGGAGTATGCGAAAGAAGTGTACAGACATCTTCACTGCCAGATCCTTGATGTTAGTAACAAGTCAATAGAGGAAACTGCGGCCCATATCATGACCATTGTTGAAAAAAATCGTGAGATGGACGCAGAATTAAATATATGATAAACTGAAATTTGTAATTATTTTTTAAGAACGGGAGTGAAAACATATGAGTGAAAAGTTAAAAGTCGGAGTTTTAGGAGCTACGGGTATGGTCGGACAGCGTTTTCTTACGCTTCTGGATGATCATCCCTGGTTTGATGTGGTTGTTGTTGCTGCCAGCAGCAATTCCGCCGGTAAAAAGTATGCCGATGTGGTAGGGGAGAAGTGGAAGCTTGATATTCCCATGCCCGCATACGTTAAAAACATGGTGATAAAGGACATGGAGACTGACATGGAGGAGATCGCCGGAGAGGTTGATTTCGTATTCTGTGCGGTAAATATGCCCAAGGATGAGATTAAGATATTAGAGGAAAAGTATGCAAAGGCTGAGGTGCCTGTTGTGTCTAATAACAGCGCCAACAGATGGACACCGGATATCCCCATGGTCGTGCCCGAGATCAACCCCGAGCATCTTGAGATCATAGAGGCCCAGAAGAAGAGGCTTGGTACCACCCGGGGGTTTGTCTGTGTTAAGCCTAACTGCTCAATTCAGTCTTATACACCCGCCATCCACGCGTTAAAAGAATTCGGCCCCAAGCTGGTGGTGGTTTCCACATATCAGGCTATTTCAGGTGCCGGAAAGACTCTCGAGACATGTCCCGAGATCCAGGGAAATATTATTCCCTATATCGGAGGAGAAGAGGAAAAGAGTGAAAGAGAGCCCTTAAGACTTTGGGGAAAGATCGTTGACGGAAAGATCGTTCCCGCAGTGGAGCCTGTCATTACCGCGCAGTGCGTAAGAGTTCCCGTGCTGAACGGTCATACCGCTACCGTTTATGTGAATTTTGAAAAGAAGCCCACAAAAGAGCAGATCATTGAGAAATGGAGAAACTTCGAAGGAGTTGCCCAGCAGCTGAATCTTCCCAGTGCCCCTGTTAAGTTTATGCAGTACCTGGAGGATGATGACAGACCCCAGGTTATGCTGGATGTAAATTATGAGAACGGTATGGGGATCTCCCTTGGAAGACTCAGACCCGATACCGTATTTGACTACAAATTTGTGGGACTTGCCCACAATACCTTAAGGGGCGCTGCAGGCGGAGCTGTTCTTATAGCAGAGCTTCTTAAAGCAAAAGGCTATATAGAACCCAGACAGTAATCATACTTTTATTTGAAAGAAGGAAGTGCACAGACATGATATATACTGAGATAGTTAAGGTTTACGGAAGACAGATCATTGATTCAAGAGCCAATCCCACGGTTGAGGCTGAGGTAGTGCTTGCAGACGGTACGGTAGGAAGAGGCTGCGCTCCCAGCGGAGCTTCCACAGGTGAGTTTGAGGCTCTTGAGCTTCGTGACGGTGATAAGTCCGTTTACGGCGGAAAGGGTGTGACAAAGGCTGTTGAAAATATCAACACAAGGATAAATGAGGCTCTTACAGGCATGGATGCTGCTGATATTTATGCCATAGATGCGGCCATGCTTGAGCTTGACGGGACTAAGGATAAGTCAAATCTCGGAGCAAATGCGATCCTTGCGGTTTCCATCGCATGCGCAAGAGCGGCAGCCAAATCCTTTGAGATGCCCCTTTACAGATTTTTCGGCGGCATCAACGGCAATGTTATGCCCGTTCCCATGATGAATATCTTAAACGGAGGAGCCCATGCATCTAACTCCGTTGATACTCAGGAATTCATGATCATGCCTGCGGGAGCCCCTTCTTTTGAAGTTGGTCTTCAGTGGTGTACGGAGGTTTTTCATGAGCTTCAGAAGCTGCTTAAGTCCGAGGGGAACACCACGGCGGTAGGTGACGAGGGAGGCTTCGCACCTGATCTTAAGGATGATGAGGATACCATAGAGCATATCCTTACTGCCATTAAAAATGCAGGTCATGAGCCGGGTACTGATTTTGTGCTGGCCCTTGATGCGGCTTCATCCGAGTGGAAGAGCAAAGACGGCAAAAAAGGAGAGTATGACCAGCCCAAGTCAGGTAAGCATTTCACCTCTGACGAGCTTATTGCGCATTGGGAGTCTCTTATAGATAAGTATCCCATTTACTCCATCGAGGATGGTCTTGATGAAGAAGACTGGGAAGGCTGGAAGAAGATGACAGAGCGCATCGGAGGAAAGGTTCAGCTTGTGGGTGATGATCTTTTTGTGACCAATACAGAGAGGCTTCAGAAGGGGATTGAGCAGGGCTGTGGCAATTCCATTCTTATCAAGCTGAATCAGATAGGCTCTGTGTCCGAGACCTTAGAGGCTATCAAGATGGCACAAAAGGCGGGATATACCGCTGTTGTATCCCATAGGTCCGGAGAGACCGAGGATACCACCATTGCTGACCTGGCAGTGGCAGTAAATGCTGGACAGATCAAGACGGGCGCTCCTTCAAGAAGTGAGAGGGTTGCCAAGTATAACCAGCTTATCCGCATAGGAGAGGATCTTGGGAAAGGCGCCGTGTATCCCGGAAAGAAGGCTTTTAATA
>CACWUI010000124.1 GCA_902764045.1 uncultured Lachnospiraceae bacterium | reverse complement strand
GTCAAGGGATTCGTTCACAAGGCGTGTGGCCTTATCAAACTCCTCCTGGGCCTGTCTTGTAATGCCTGCCAGCTCCTCTTTGAGCCTGGTCCTTTCATCCTCCTGCTCCTCTTCCGCAGCAATGGATGCATTAATGTTTTGGATGTTAAAAGACAGCCTGTCGATAAGGGCGCTTATCTCCGACTGCTTCCTTACGGCATCAAGAATGCTCTCACTGCCCTCGTTGCTTTCCTTTTCCAGACGCTCACTCTCGGACTTTACTCTCTGCCTTTCATCCTCAAGAGACTGTTGCTTTTGATTGAACTCCTCCACGGATGATGCAAGCCTGCTCTTTTCTTCTTTGAAGCCGTCGATCTGCCCCTGCTTTTCGGGAAGCTTTTCCGAGAGTTTCTTTACCGAATCCTTTGTTTCCTCAATGCTTACGCCTATGGATCTTATCTGCTCCTCAAGTACACTTTTCCCAGCGGACTTCTCTCTTATAGCCTCGTTTAATTCCGCAGTCTTTACCCTTATCTCTTCTTCCTGATTTGCAAGGTTTTCAAGGCGTTCCTCGGCCTCGGCGTACTTTTGGCGGGTGCCGTCATAGTCCGTTCTGGCACTTTCATAATCCCCTGTGGCTATGGATATCTTTTCTTCAAGACCCTTAAGCTCGTCTCCCGATGCGTCTGACTGCATAACAAATGCCGTACAGTCGTATTTTTTAAGTTCCTCTTTCAGTTCCAGATATTTTTTCGCCTTTTCAGCCTGGTTCTTCAAGGGGCCAACCCTTGTCTCAAGCTCCTGCAGGATATCATTTACGCGGTTCAGATTGTCATTTTCTATGGCAAGCTGCTTTATGGCACGCTCTTTACGTCTCTTGTACTTTACGATACCTGCAGCCTCGTCAAAAAGCTCACGGCGCTCGTCCGCCCTGCCGCTCAGTATCTTGTCTATCCTTCCCTGTCCTATAAGGGAATAGCCTTCTTTGCCGATACCCGTATCATAAAAAAGCTCCTCTATATCGCGGAGTCTGCATACGTTATTATTTATCTTATACTCACTCTCACCGGAACGGTAAACCTTTCTTGAAACGGTCACCTCGTCGTAGTCGATATCCAGCTTTCTGTCGGAATTATCAAAGGTGATGGCTACCGATGCAAAACCCACGGGCTTTCTCGCCTCGGTCCCGGCAAAAATAACATCCTCCATCTTACCGCCGCGAAGCTGCTTGGCGCTCTGCTCGCCCAAAACCCACTTGACCGCATCGGACACATTACTCTTTCCGGAGCCGTTTGGACCTACTATGCCCGTTATCCCCTTTTGAAAATCAAATCCGGTCTTTTCCGCAAAGGACTTAAAACCCTGTATTTCCAAACTTTTTAAAAACATATCATTCCTTCTCTTTTAACTGTAGCAATGCCTTGTATGCGGCGCTTTGCTGTGCTGCTTTTTTTGTATGTCCCGAAGCCTCAAGCTTTAATACTCCAATTATCTCCAGACCCACGGTAAATGTTTTGTCGTGCTGGGGTCCCTCCTCTGAAATGTCGGTATAGATTATCTCCTTACCCATGCTCTGCACAAGCTCCTGCAGGCTGGATTTGGCATCGTAAAAAAGCCTCCTTTTTTCTATATCATCAAGGATAAACTTTTCAATAAAGGCCTTGGCATTTTCAAATCCGCCGTCAAGAAAAATGGCCCCTATAACGGCTTCAAGGGCATCGGATATGATGGAGTCCCTGTTCCTGCCGCCCGTAGCATCTTCGCCCTTGCCCAGTTTCAAATACTTTTGAAGTCCGAACTCCCTGGCACATAAGGCAAGCGTAGGTTCACAAACTATGCTTGCGCGATATTTGGACATCCTGCCTTCAGGCATATCGGGATATCCCTTGTAAATATCGCTGCTGGTAACAAGCTCCAGCACTGCATCTCCCAGAAATTCCAGACGTTCATTATCCGGGGGTTTGACGGATTTTTTTGAATAGTTTCTTCGTTCGTTGGCAAAAGAGCTGTGAGTAAGCGCCAGCTCCAAAAGTTTCCTGTCCCTGAAAGTATATCCCGTCAGGGTCTGGAATTCTTCAAGCTTATTATTATCAGCCATTTGTTCTCCGTTTCTATAATAAAAACAGGGCTGTCCGCTGACAGCCCTCACTTACGGGATTATATGTTTTCGTTGATAGCATTCAGAGCGTCTTCAACCGTAACAATCTGTTCCAGCATCTCTTCCGGTATTTGTATATCTAAAGCATCCTCCACGTCCGTAACTATTTGAAACAAGTCAAGGGAATCAGCACCGAGATCATCGATAAATTTGGAGTCAGCCGTTATGGTCTCCGGCTCTATACCCAAAACATCCGCTATTATCCGGCTAAATTCTTCAAATTCCATTATTTTACCTCCGCAAATACACTGTCAATGTACTATAGTTTATTAGATTTATTCCCCGATGTCTATATTTTCGGCTATTTTTGTGACAATATTTTTTCTGACGATCTCCGCCGTATGTCCCAGGGCTATCCTTATCTGCTCAGCCTTGGAATTGCCGTGGGCCTTTACCACGGGGCCCTTTGTGCCCAGAAGCACGGCTCCCCCGTATTTGGCGGGATCATAGGTCTGCAGCACGCCTTTCAGGCTTTTCTTTATGAGCATACCGCCCAATTTTGATGCCGTCCCTGACATAATGGCTTTTTTTATCTCGGAGACCAGGGTTTTTGCCACGCCCTCGTACATCTTAAGCACCACATTTCCCACAAATGCGTCGCACACCATAACATCAGCTTCTGACTGGGGTATATCCCTTGCCTCCACGCTTCCGATGAAATCAATCTTTTTTTCTTCTTTTAATATCCCGAAGGTCTCCTGCACCAGCTTATTGCCTTTTTCCTCTTCCGCTCCGATGTTTACGATACCTACCTTGGGAGAGTCAATATCAAACAAAAGCTTCATGTATACAGAACCCATAACAGCCCACTGGTGAAGCCACTGCGGCCTGGCATCCACATTTGCTCCTCCGTCCACTATCACGGATGGTCCCTTTGTGGTGGGCATCACAGGTGCAAGACAGGCACGCTCAATGCCTCTTATCCTGCCCACTATAGTCTGCCCCCCCACAAGAAGAGCTCCGGAATTCCCGGCAGATACAAGGGCATCCGCCTCTCCCGATCTTACCAGCTCCATAGCCTTTGACATGGATGAATCCCTTTTTGTCCTTATGGCATGTACCGGATGCTCTGAAGTTTCGATAACCTCTGCAGCATTAAACACTGACAGGTTTTTAAGACCGCCGCCGTTGCTCATTAAAATCTCATTTATCACATCCTGCTTGCCCACAAGGATGATACCGGCCTCCGGATCCGTGCCGGCATATTCGATGGCGCCCTTTACGATCTCTTCGGGGGCGTTGTCGCCGCCGAAGGCATCAAGGGCTATAGTGACATTACTTGCCATTGATCCGCCTCTTTTCAAATTAATTCCAGGATATTATATCAGACCGGGAAGGGTTTTTTCCATAGTAATAAAGAAAAAAAACCGTCACACTGTCTCCCACGTCTTGTAAAACAAAAAAAGACCGGGGCATCCCCGGCCTTTAAAAAATCATCCTGCATCAGTAGCTACTTCAATGATCTCTTTCTTGTTGTAGCTTCCGCAATTCAGACATACTCTGTGAGGTGCCATAAGCGCACCGCATCTGTTGCATCTTACGAGTGTGGGAGCGGTCATCTTCCAGTTCGCTCTTCTCTTATCTCTTCTTGATTTTGATGATTTATTTTTAGGACATATCGACATGCTTTAACACCTCCTTCACGCACACATGGATAGTATTATAATTATTGTCCGGGTTATTGTCAATAGGTTTCGGGAATTATTCCCCGAAAAGCCTGTCCGTCAGGCATCCTTTTTCTTCCTTCTCTTTAATACTACGCCGGCGATCACGCCGCCTGCGGCTGCGATAAGCAGCCAGACAGGGATGCCGGGGACTACTGACCTGGTGGGTACAACTGTATCTCTGGTATTGGTAAAGCTT
>CACWUI010000123.1 GCA_902764045.1 uncultured Lachnospiraceae bacterium | reverse complement strand
TAAATATAAATCTTACACCGGAAGAGAGTCTGAAGCTTTTAAAAGAGACCGGATTTTGTTTTTTGTTTGCGAGAAATTATCATCCGGCCATGAAGAATGTGGCATCTGTAAGGAGTGAGATCGGAATAAGAACGGTCTTTAATATCCTGGGACCCCTTGCCAACCCTGCGGGAGCAAAAACACAGCTTTTGGGAGTACATTCGGAAAGACTTTTAGAGCCCATGTCCGAGGCTCTTATGAGTCTGGGCGTTAAGAGAGGAATGGGCGTTTACGGAATGGACGGTATGGATGAGATATCAATTAGTGCCCCTACGGTAGTTTGTGAATTTGAGGATCTCAAGATGAAAAAATATACTATCAAACCTGAGGATTTCGGGTATAATACTTGTGATAAAGACCGGGTCAGGGGAGGGGATCCAAAAGAAAACGCAAGGATAAGTCTTGATATCTTTGAAGGAAAGGACAGGGGACCGAGAAGGCAGTTGGCATGCATGAATGCCGGAGCGGCCCTGTACATTGCCGGCAAGGCGGAGACTCTTTTTGAAGGATCCTGTCTTGCGGAAGAAATGATAGACAGCGGCAAAGCTCTTGCTACCCTTGAGGCGGTCAGAAATTTTTCCCGTAAAAATGATTTTACTTGAATTAGGAGGCTAAAATGTCAGATACGATTTTAAATGAAATAGCGGAGTACTCAAAGGAGAGGGTCGAGAAGTTAAAGGAAGAGATGTCTTTGAATGTGGTAAAGCTGGAATGCGGCAGGATAATCCGAGTTAAGATCGACGAGACTCTGGGGACGGAAGTGGAGCCATTTCACGGTAAATTTTACGATGCGGTTGCAAAGAACGGATTGTCCGTTATTGCAGAGTTGAAAAAAGCATCACCCTCAAAAGGCATACTTTCAAAGGATTTCTCCTATCTGAGTCGTGCAGTGGCATACGAGGTTGCAGGTGCGGATTGTGTGTCATGTGTGACAGAGCCTAAATGGTTTTTAGGTGAGGAGGAGATGATAATACGTGTGAAAAAAGAGATAGAAGTGCCCATTCTTCGTAAGGATTTTTTTGTTGATGAGTATCAGCTTTATCAGTCAAAAATCCAGGGTGCGGATGCGGTGCTTCTCATATGTGCCATCCTTGATGATGAGCAGTTAAAGCAGTATCTGCATATATGCGATGTGATAAAGCTTGACGCTGTGGTAGAGGCACACAACGAGGAAGAGGTGAAAAGAGCCATTGCGGCAGGAGCAAAGATCATCGGAGTCAATAACAGGAATCTTGAGGATTTTAGCGTTGATACATCGAATTCCGCAGGCCTTCGTGCAAGTGTACCCGATGATATTCTTTATATAGCGGAATCAGGCTTTGCTACACCTGAGGACGCAGGAGAGGCTGCCGGATCGGGGGCTGATGCAATACTTGTAGGAGAAGCTCTGATGCGAACGGATGATTACATGAACCTTATAAGAGATATGAAAAACGCGGGGAATATTTAATGAGCGACGTTGAAGAATACAGACCGAAGATAAAGATATGCGGTCTGTTCCGGGAAGAAGATATACAGGCGGTAAATGACAGCCTGCCTGACTATTGTGGTTTTATTATCGACTTTCCGGGGAGCCACAGGAATGTATCAAGAAAAAGAGCCTATGAGCTCAGACAAAATCTACGCATAGAAGTGTCGCCGGTGGGAGTGTTTGTGGACAGACCCGTAAACGAGGTGGCTGAGCTTATGCAATACGGAGTCATTGATGTGGCACAGCTTCACGGAAACGAGGATGACGAGTACATAGATGTGCTAAAGGCTGCGGCACCGGATAAGGAGATATGGAAGTCCTTTATCATAAATGCCGGCGATACAAAAGAAGATATAGAAAAAATATTCAGACAGGCTGAAAAGAGCCTTGCGGACGTGGTGCTTCTTGACGCCGGTTACGGATATGGTGCAGTTTTCGACCATACCCTGATAGGGTCATTTAAAAGGCCGTATATTCTGGCAGGTGGTATTACCCCGGAGAATGTAAGCGATGCGCTTTGGTCTCTGAAGCCTTACGGTGTGGATGTAAGTACGGGTGTGGAGACTGATAAATTAAAGGATAAAGAAAAGATAGCGGATATAATAAGGCTTGTTCGCGAGGTTCAGTAGGAGTAATAATAAAAGATGGAAGCAAGTAAGAGCAGCAGGGGAAGATTCGGTATGCATGGCGGTCAGTATATGCCCGAGACTTTGATGAATGCCGTGGAAGAACTTGAAAGAGCATACGGTTGTTTGAAAGATGATCCGGATTTTAATAAAGAACTCGGCGAGCTCTTTAATGATTATGCCGGAAGACCCAGCAGACTTTTTTTTGCAAAGAGGATGACTGAGGGTCTGGGGGGAGCAAAGATATACCTTAAAAGAGAGGACCTAAATCACACCGGATCCCATAAGATAAACAATGTACTGGGGCAGGCTCTTCTTGCAAAAAAAATGGGGAAGACCAGACTTATAGCGGAGACGGGAGCAGGTCAGCATGGTGTGGCTACGGCTACGGCGGCAGCGCTTATGGGGCTTGAGTGTGTGGTATTCATGGGGAAGATTGATACAAAAAGACAGGCGCTGAATGTTTACAGGATGAAGCTTCTGGGAGCGCAGGTAGTGCCGGTTGAGTCGGGCACCGCAACTCTGAAGGATGCGGTATCTGAGGCAATGCGTGAATGGACAAGCCGCATAAGTGATACCCATTATTGTCTGGGATCCGTTATGGGACCACATCCCTTTCCTACCATTGTCCGTGATTTTCAGTCGGTCATCTCAAAAGAGATAAAGACCCAGATTATTGGAAAAGAGGGGCGACTACCTGATGCAGTACTAGCCTGTGTAGGTGGAGGTTCCAATGCCATTGGGGCGTTTTACCACTTTATCAACGATAAGCAGGTCAGACTTATCGGGTGTGAGGCGGCAGGCCGTGGTGTTGATACGAAGGATACGGCAGCTACCATTGCTACAGGCAGACCCGGGATATTTCACGGTATGAAGTCCTATTTTTGTCAGGATGAATTCGGGCAGATAGCACCGGTATATTCCATATCAGCAGGTCTTGACTATCCCGGCATAGGTCCGGAGCATGCATGGCTGCACGATACTAAGCGTGCGGAGTATGTGGCGATAACCGATGAGGAAGCAGTGGAAGCCTTTGAGTATCTGTCAATGACCGAGGGTATAATCCCTGCGATAGAATCCGCTCATGCAGTAGCGTATGCCTTAAAGCTGGCGCCGGAGATGGATAAAGATAAGATTATAGTCATCAATATTTCCGGACGGGGGGATAAGGATTGTGCAGCGATTGCAAGATACAGAGGGGAGGACGTCGATGAGTAATATTGCAAAAGCTTTTAAAGATAAAAAAGCGTTCATCGCATTTATCACCGCCGGATATCCTGATGCGGAGACCTCAAAAGAGATCATAAGATCGGCGGCAGACGCAGGGGCGGATATCATAGAGATAGGTATTCCGTTTTCTGATCCCACGGCGGAGGGACCTGTCATACAGGCAGCAAATGAGGCTGCTTTAGCGGGTGGCATAACCACTGATAAGATATTTGATATGGTGGAAGACCTGAGAAAAGATATCAGTATCCCACTTTGTTTTATGACTTATGCAAATGTGGTCTATTCTTATGGCTCGGGCAGCGAGGATTTTATAAAAAGATGTTCAAAGACCGGTATAGACGGAATCATCCTTCCTGATGTGCCCTTTGAAGAAAAACAGGAATTTGACGAGATATGCAGGCGCTACGGAGTGGACTTTATATCGCTCGTAGCTCCTACATCAGAGGAAAGGATATCAATGATAGCGGGGGAGGCTTCAGGATTTATCTACGTGGTGTCTTCTCTCGGAGTGACCGGCGTAAGAAATGAGATAACCACCGATATAAAGGGGATGGTCTCCCTTATAAAAGCGGCAACGGATGTACCATGTGCGGTGGGATTTGGTATATCAACGCCGGAACAGGCAAAAAAAATGGCATCCGTTTCTGATGGTGCCATAGTAGGAAGTGCCATTATTAAGATCATCAGT
>CACWUI010000122.1 GCA_902764045.1 uncultured Lachnospiraceae bacterium | reverse complement strand
TCTCCTCGTCGGTATAGTTTACCGCTGCATTTCCCTGGAAGTTGTCGGTGTCAAGCACCTCTGTATCAAATCTTACTGAACGGTACTCCAGAGTGCCCAGACGATAGTCAAAGTATGCATCGACGGGGCCGGTATAGATCACCTTTTCAGCCTCATATTCCGGCGCATCTTTGATATCAAAGTAATCCACCCCGGTGCGCACCTCTATGCCTTTGAGCATATTTTCAACCATTTTGGTGTAGCCTCCCATGGGAATCCCCTGGAACAGAGCATTAAAGTAATTGTTGTCAAAGGTGTACCTTACGGGAAGCCTTTTTATGATAAATGCGGGAAGCTCATTGCAGGGGCGTCCCCACTGCTTTCTGGTGTAGCCTTTTATCAGCTTTTCGTAAATGTCCGTACCCACGAGGCTTATGGCCTGTTCTTCCAGGTTCTTGGGTTCGGTGATCCCCGCAGTTTTCTTTTGCTCCTCTATCTTAGCCTTAGCCTCATCGGGAGTCACCACACCCCACATCTTATTGAAGGTGTACATGTTAAAAGGAAGGCTGTAGAGTTCCCCCTTGTAATTAGCCACCGGGGCATTGGTAAATCTGTTAAACTCAATAAATCTATTTACATACTCCCACACCTCACGGTTGTTGGTATGGAAAATATGGGCTCCGTATTCGTGGACATTTATGCCCTCGATCTCACGGGTAAACACATTTCCGGCTATGTGATCCCTTTTGTCTATCACAAGCACTTTTTTACCCTTGTCCGTGGCTTCTCTTGCAAACACCGCTCCGAAAAGCCCGGCACCAACTATTAAGTAATCGTACATTTTTATTCTCCTAAAAATCAGTCTGCCAGGTCTATGGTGGGATTATACAATACTCCCATCATGGTACCTTTGATCAGGGTCCAAAGCCTTTTTAACCTGTGACCGTCGCCTTTGGTAAGTATCCTGAAAACGTGCAGGTGAAGTCGGAACCACCAGTAGACAAGCCCCTTGGCACCTTCACGCCTGAATATGTAAAATTCATTGCGATATGCGTACACATAATATTTCATACGCTCCATGGTGTCTTTAGAAATATCAGAACCTGCATTTGCCGCGCAATCATGCACTGCCACGCTGTCCTTCACATAATAACAGGGGTACTTTATGGAGATCCTTCTGGTGTATTCCACATCATCCCCCCATATGAAAAATTCGCCTACCGGAAGGGCCACTTCTTTGATCACGGAAGCCTTTATAAAACATGACACAAAGGATGCGTACTGTATCCTTTGCAGATCCCTGCCCCAGTCCTTTATCTTGTGGGTGAGGCTGGCCTTCTGGATGTTCATCTTGCAGGGACTGCCGTCGGTCCAAAGAACCCGGCCGGATAAAAATCCGTAATGCCCCTTTAATCTGTTATGGGCTTTCTTAAAACCAAGCAGTGCCTTTTTCTTCGGAACACAGTCGTCATCCATAAGCCACAGGTACTCGTATCCCGCATCTATAGCCCATTTAACGCCTCTTTCAAATCCTCCGGCGCCTCCCAGATTCCGTCCCGGATTATAATAATTTATCTTTCCTTCATCGACCAGAGGCTTTAAAGCCTGCTCTGTGCCGTCATCGCTGGCATTATCTACCACTAAAATATCCGGAACGCCCGACTTTTGGGAAAACAAGGCATCCAGACAATTCATCAGCTTTTCTTTTCTGTTATATGTAACTACAACAGCAACTATATTGCTATTCATAAGTTTTCTCCAAATCAGTCAACAGGGTATATCCAGCCCTCGGGAGCCTCTGTTTCTCCCAGCTGGATACCCGTCAGGGTGTCACGAAGCTTACCGCAGATCTCTCCCATGGACTCCATGCCGCTGTCAAAGCAGATCTCACGACCGTGGTCGTTTACTTTGCCTACGGGTGAGATCACCGCTGCTGTTCCGCAGAGTCCGCATTCCGCAAAATCTCCTATCTCAGAGAATAAAACCTCACGTTCGATAACCTCAAGACCCAGGTAATCCTTTGCCACGGTAAGCAGGGATCTTTTGGTAATGGAAGGAAGTATGCTGTCGGACTTGGGGGTAACGATCTTTTTATCCTTTGTTACAAAGATGAAGTTGGCGCCTCCAGTCTCCTCTACCTTGGTGCGGGTGGCAGCATCCAGGTACATATTTTCCGCAAAGCCTTCGTTATGCGCCACAACAATGGGATGCAGACTCATGGCATAGTTAAGCCCCGCCTTGATGTTTCCCGTGCCTCTGGGGGCTGCCCTGTCGAAATCCGAAACCTTTATGGTAAGGGGTTTTACACCTCCTTTAAAATAAGGTCCCACGGGAGTTGTAAATATCCTGAACTGGTATTCATCGGCAGGCTTTACACCGATAACGGGATTTGATCCGAACATGTAGGGTCTGATGTAAAGGGTCGCTCCCGAGCCGTAAGGCGGCACATAAGCCTCATTTGCTTTGATCGTATCAAGCACCGCCCGGACAAAGCGCTCCTTCGGGAACACCGGCATCTCAAGACGTCTTGCGGAATCCTCCATTCTTTCGGCATTCAGATTGGGGCGGAAGGTCACGATTTTTCCGTCCCTGGTGGTATAAGCCTTAAGACCCTCAAAGATGGTCTGGGCATACTGAAGCACCCCTGCGCATTCGCTGAGCACTATGGTATCGTCGCCTGTCATGCGCCCCTCATCCCATTTACCGTCTTTAAAATCGGACACGAATCTTTTGTCGGTCTTAATGTATCCAAACCCAAGATTTGCCCAGTCTATGTCTTTCTTGTCCATAAAAATTGCCTCCGTGACAGCGTTTATTAACTAATCAGGTATTATAACATATTTTCAAAAAAATGGGGAGACCGGGAGACATAAAAACCGTCCCCATGTCCCTCGAAAAACCATCCCACACCTACCGGATCGTTTCGCATTTTGATGTCTGCATATGTTTGTATCCGGACATTCATAAAAGCATCGCGTAAATAAGACCGCGTATATCATTATACGCGGTCTGTCATTTACGCAGATGGTTTTATACAGTCCGGATACAAATTTATGCAGACTGAAAAAAATCACTCATCAAAATCTATCTTCTCATACTCATAGTCATCCGTGGTAAGGTCATCCCAGTGAGTCTCGGACTGCGCACAGATAACCTCCCATGAATCCCTCTCGGGCTGGCTGTTGGAATGGCTTCTGTAATACTCCTCATCCTGTGCCGCAAACTTAGCCTCATCAAGAGTCTCGTACTTTTCGCAGTTCTTGATGCTGCCGTCATTTACATTCTTACGAAAAACATAATAATACATTTTTTGATTCCTCCCTGTGGTTAGATAGTCGTTTTATATTATATCACATATTAATAAGCTTTACCCCAATATACCAATTTTTTTGCAGGTCTTCCGCAGCACACGCATACGTCGCTTATCTTCTCCTGATCAAAGGGCATGCATCTGGATGTGGCGGTGGTCTCTTCCTTGATCTTATCCTCACATGCTCTGTCTTCGCACCACATGCCCTTTACGAAGCCCGGCTTGTTCTCGATAATGTCTTTAAACTCATCATAGTCGTGAGCCTCAAAGGTGTTTTTATCCCTGTGCTCCTTAGCCCTGTTGTACATATCTTTCTGGATGGTATCAAGAAGCTTTTTCACTTCTCCGGCAACTCCCGTAAGGCCGGTCTTTATCTTATCCCTGGTATCACGTCTTACAAGGACGCAGGCATTCTCCTCCAGATCTCTGGGGCCTATTTCTATACGGACCGGGATGCCACGCATCTCCGCCTCTGAGAACTTCCATCCGGGGCTCTTGTCAGAGTCATCAGTCTTTACGGAGATCCCCGCTTCTCTTAATGCATTTTCCACCTCAAGGCATTTTTCAAGAACGCCTTCCTTCTTCTGCTGCACGGGCACTATGCATACCTGTACAGGCGCGATGCGGGGGGGAAGCACAAGACCTTCGTTGTCCCCGTGGACCATGATGATGGCTCCTATCATACGGGTGGTGACACCCCATGAAGTCTGGTTCACGTATTGAAGATTGTTATCCTTATCGGTGTACTGAATGCCGAAGGCCTTTGCAAAGCCGTCACCGAAGTTGTGGCTTGTGCCGCTCTGGAGGGCCTTACCGTCGTGCATAAG
>CACWUI010000121.1 GCA_902764045.1 uncultured Lachnospiraceae bacterium | reverse complement strand
AAGCAGATTTTTACCATGCGGGATGTCTATTCCCTTTCGCTTATGGTGAATCCGGAAAAACAGGCGGCGCGCGAGATTGAACGGCTGATTCGCTATCCGGGCTTCCTGCAGAGGGAAACATTTGCAAAAAGCCGTGTGGAAATCGTGGAGCTGCGGATTCAAAAAGGAAGTAAACTCTGCGATGTGGCACTGATGAATCTGGAAAATGTTGTCAAATGCAAGGTGCTTGTCTGCGCAGTGAGCCGCGGGGGGGGTGTGGAGATTCCATCCGGACATTTTATTCTCCGGGAGTAAAGCCGAAATTACTCAGGCTTTTATCATCATTTCTCCAATCCTTATTAACCTTGACCCAAAGCTGAAGATTTACTCTGCAGTCAAATTCTTTTTCTAATTCAAAACGGGCATTGGAACCGATCTTCTTTAGCATCTGGCCGCCCTTGCCGATGATAATGCCTTTATGGGAATCCCTCTCACAATAAACAGTGGCTTCTATATCCGTGATCATGCCCCTGTCGGATTCTCTTTCCTTAAACTTTTCAATGACAACCGCAATACCGTGAGGCACCTCTTCCGACAATGCATGAAGGGCTTTTTCTCTTATGATCTCAGCCGCGATTTCCTTTACAGGCTGGTCGGTAACGGTGTCTTCATCATAAAACATGGGTCCTTCAGGCAGATTTTCATATATCACATTAAGAAGCTCGTCAACGTTTTTTCCTGTTTTTGCAGACAGAGGTACTATGGCGGTAAAATCAGTTTCTTTGTTAAAGCTTTCTATGACAGGCAGAAGATCATCCTTTTTTACACTGTCAGCCTTATTTATAACTAAAATGACTTTTGTATTTAAGCCTTTGAGGATATTGATGATCTCTTTTTCTCCATCGCCGATGAATGATGAAGGTTCCACAAGATAACAGATAACATCAACACCTTCGATGCCTCTGTCAGCTTCGCCGCGCATAAAATCCCCCAGCTTATTTTTAGGCTTGTTCATGCCCGGTGTATCAAGAAAGACGACCTGTCCTCTATCGTCAGTATAGACTGCCCGGATCTTTTTTCTTGTAGTCTGGGGCTTATTTGAAGTAATAACAATTTTTTGTCCTATTATCCTGTTTACAAGTGTGGACTTTCCAACGTTGGGTCTTCCTATAATGGTAACAAATCCGCATTTTTTATCCAAAACCATCACTTCCTTTATGCCAGAGGTGTTATCTGATCAAACATATCTTTATGAGTTTCGATCTTTTCCGCATTACCGACTACGCAAAGAATATCTTCCTTAAGAGCTGCATTTACATGATCTGCAAGCCCTCTGATCTTATCCGCATCACATGTCAGGACCTCTTTTCTTTCAGTCCGCAGCATGTCCGTAGTCACATTTTTTAGATACGCATCAAAAGCGCGAATTCCTTTTGCGGAAGGTGTAAGGGGCGTGTCAAGTGCACCGATGGTGCCTATTATATACTTGGTCATATCATGGTCGGTTCCGTTGAAATTCTTTATGTAGTCAGGTGCAGCTTCAAATATATCGTTGGTTTCTTTGATGTTGGGATCACGGTAAGATACCATATATGTATCACCGCTCCTTCCGAACTCTGCCATGCATCCGTATGCGCCGCCCTTTACCCGCACATTGTTCCAAAGATAGTCATACGAAAAGATGGTCTTTAAAACCCGGAGAGCACCGTTGTATTTATACCCGGCGTCGGCAAAGTTGCCGGCTCTTGCAACATAATTTACCTGTGAGGGTGATGTAAGAGCAATGTTTTCATTTTCCATTCGCGCAAATTCAAGAGGAATATCCTCCACATCAACAAGAGGGATTTTTTCGATAAATCCGGTGATCACCGGACGTGCATTATCGAGCCCTTTCTTATCTGTCGTAAGATTGACCGTCAGATTGCGTCTTGAAAAAATAAGCTCTGTAAGCCTGTTTAGTTTTTCAATGGTGTCATCTGCAACCTCTTCAAAATCATCGTCTATCTTTTCCAGAAATTTAAAAAATCCGTAGCCCCTTGTGATGGAGGCATAGTATCTGGAATTGGAAACCTGGGCCAGCGCAATGGTTGAAGCCGTTGTATGACCGGCAGAAAGCACGGCATCCTCCAACTGTGATCTTGTCTTGGCGATGATATCCTTTAATCTTTTTTTATCCGAATAATCAGTGTTAAAGATCATCTCACGGGTAAGACTGTCAATGTATTCCAGCTTATCTCCCATGGCCTTTGCCTTGATCTCAAAGAATATCCTCATATCAGCGTAGTTTTTAACGTTACGACGGGTGCTGATATCGGAATAAATACCGCCCGTATGGATATTTATCTCGCTTGTAAGATCAGTGTAACTGAAATTCGTTGTATCCATCAGTCCCATAACAATGTTTAAAAGACCCAGATAAGGGAGCAGATGCTCCGGTACAGCCTGGCAGTCAAATGCAAAGGTCACATAATCTATGCCGTTTGTAAAAATGTCCTCATAGATAAGTCTTGTTTCACCAAGCATATACATGTCGTATTCTATGGGAATGGGTTCCCTGTCTATGTTTTCAATGGATAATAAGGGAATGGTTGCAAGCTCTTCCTGTGTAGAGGGTTCGCTTTGATATTCTTTTAAGTGTATGGTTTCATCAACAAGACATTTAAATTCATCGGCGGTAAGAGCTTCAGTATATTTTTTGATAAACGCCGCTTCCTTTTCTTTTCTTTTTTTGTCCAGACCGGTATCCGGCGCAAGAGTTACACAGGCAGCACTGTTATTATCTAAAAGATATTTTTTTACGGTTTCTTTAAAAAACTCCTGCTTATCAATAGTTTTAAACCAGTCAAAAGTCTTTCCTGAATCAATATGTATAAAAGGCTGCGATTCGTCATACATCCAGCTGTCAAGCATGGCAAGATTGTATATAAGCCCCTTAGGATATGTTCCGAAATCAGCCTCTCTGTATCTGAATTCAAGATAATTAATTCCTGCATCTATCATTGATTCATCAAGACCGTTGACGGAAATGTCTTTAAGTACATCTTGCATTATTTTTAAAAACTTTTCCTCATCCTCAGCTTTGGCATTTTTGGCAATAACAGAATATACGGGCTGGTAAAGAGAAGTCTCAAATGAACTTGAAATATCGGTGGCAATCCCCGCATCAAGAAATGCCTGCTTAAGCACTGCCCCGGGGGCCGTGATAAGAACGTAATCAATGACATCCATGGCTATGCAAAGCCTGTCATTTAATGCAGTGTCTATTGTCCAGCTGTATGAAAAATATGACTTGGAAGATGTATCCTCATCCTCCATGACCGCATACGGATATGAAGCTTTTACAGGTGCCTTAAATCCGTCCTGTAAAGGGATCGATGTATCAAATGAGAAATCTTCTTTATTGAAATCCTTTAAATATTCCTCGTCCAGATACTTCAGCATTTCCTCCGCATCAATATCTCCGTAAAGATAAATATAACTGTTTGCTGGATGATAATGATTCTGGTGGAAATCAAGAAAATCCTCATATGTCAGAGAAGGTATAACCTCAGGATTGCCCCCTGCATCAAATCTGTATGGTGTATCAGGGAAAAGTGATTCGAATATACCGTTTTGAAGCACATCATCAGGCGCGGAATAAGCGCCTTTCATTTCATTAAAAACAACACCGTTTAACTTAACCTTTTTTCCGTCCGATTCAAAGTGCCACCCCTCCTGTTTGAAGATTTCAGGTTTTGAAAAAATATTGGGATAAAAAACCGCATCAAGATAAACGTCCATGAGATTTTTAAAATCCACGTCGTTGCAGCTTGCAACAGGATAAACGGTCTTATCCGGATATGTCATGGCATTAAGAAATGTATTAAGCGAGCCTTTTGCAAGCTCAACAAAGGGTTCCTTGGGAGGATATTTTCTGGAACCGCACAGAGTGGAGTGCTCGGTAATATGCTGTACACCCGTGCTTGCTTCGGAAGGCGTTCTGAAACCGATCGAGAACACTTTATTCTTGTCGTCGTTTTTTATGATAACAACGCGCGCACCTGATCTTTTGTGCTTGTAAAACTCACCTTTACAATTAAGGTCCTTTAATTCCTCTGAAACTATCAGATCATATGATTCCATCAGTTTACTCCAATCATTTTAATATTGAATTATTATAACATATAAAATCATAACAAC
>CACWUI010000120.1 GCA_902764045.1 uncultured Lachnospiraceae bacterium | reverse complement strand
ATCCACTCCGTCTATGGTGTTTACAAATTCTATACGGTGCTCCACCGCTTTAAAATTCTTTATGACCCTTACTATGGTATCTGCGGGAACGCCTGCAGCTTCTCCAACCGCGAAGGCAGCCATCATGTTTTCATAATTGTGGGTTCCCAGAAGATTCGTTTCATTTATATTAAGCAACGGCTTGCGGTCATCTCCGTTCACTTTATAAATGACGTCATCCTCAAAGAAGTAACCTTTTTGAGGTCTGCTCAGCCTTCCGTACCACACCACTGTTGCGGGACATCTGTTTTC
Source organism: uncultured Lachnospiraceae bacterium (assembly GCA_902764045.1). GTDB lineage: Bacteria > Bacillota > Clostridia > Lachnospirales > Lachnospiraceae > UBA4285. Next base: position 3,878 of record CACWUI010000120.1, on the reverse strand, counting down.
GCCGAACTCCCGGAGTCTTTCATCATCATAATTCAGAACACACACATCTTCCTTTGTCTGGTTTTTGCATATGCTTTCCTTAACCCTCGCATATTCATCCATAGTGTGATGTCTGTCCAAATGATCCGGTGTGATATTTAAAATGGCAGAGATCTTCGGATGAAATGTGATCATGGTCTCCAGCTGATAGCTGCTAATCTCAGCAACGGAAACGGAATCCTCAGTGGTCTTTTCAACCTCGCTTGTGTAGGGAATACCGATGTTTCCTACCACAAATGTATTGGCGTTCCAGGCTTTTATTATCTCACCGATAAGTGTGGTGGTGGTGGTCTTACCGTTGGTACCGGTTATGGCAATGACCTCACCCTTTTCAAAACGATATGCTAGCTCGATCTCTCCCCAAATAGTCTTTCCCTTTGCCACCACTCTTCTGAATATCTCGCTTTCGGGAAATACTCCGGGGCTGGGAACCACCAGGACTGCTGACTCCAGCTCTTCCTCCGTCAGTTCTCCGATGATGATCTTTATTCGCTCGTCTGTAAGATTTTCACGTATCTTTTCCTCATCCGCTTTGGGATTTTCTTCATAAAGGCAGACGTTCCCCACATGGGCCGATAAAAGATTGGCTGCATTTATACCGCTTACTCCGGCGCCGATAACGATAGCTTTTTTTATATCATTTATGTCTCCCATTTCACTCCGCCTCCTTTTTGTGATCCCGAACGCCTTTATTCTTCATCATAATCTTCTTCATTTTCGTCTTCGTCATCTTCTTTATAGCTTTTTTCCGTTTCCGGTTCCGTTGTCACATCTTCCTCATTTTCTTCATCTTCGTCATTTTCATCTTCGTCGACTTTATCTTCTTCATCTTCACCTGCTTCTATTTCTTCTTCATCTTCTTCGTTTTTGTCGTAGTCGTATTCCTGAACGTTGTCCGGGGTTTCCACTCCTCCATCGGGATTTTCCTCCTCCTGACGCTTCGGCATCACCACATCATTGTCATCAGTCCTGCTTACGGTAAGATATGGAAGAAGTTCCGTCATAATGGTCTTGGTCAATGTCTGGGAATCCATACCGTCACCACTGCCTCCGGTGGTGCCGTCAGGCTCGTCTATAAGCACATAAAGAAGTATCTTGGGATTATCAACAGGGGCAAAGGACATTACAGACACAAGCCATTTCTTTTCGGAACGTGGGATCTTCTGGGCCGTCGCTGTCTTTCCTCCCATGGAATAACCTTCTACTTTGGAATACTGTACTGCATACTGCTCCACGCCCTGTTCCAGATATCTTCTTATTGTATCCGATGTTTCTTTCGTTACGGTACGACGGACAACGGAAGGATTTATGGTCTTCACCACATTGCCCCTTGCATCCGTAATGGCTTTTACCATATGAGGCTGATAATAATTTCCGCCGTTTATAAGCGAAGAATATGCTGCCACCATCTGGATCATATTTACGTTTATACTTTGTCCGAAGGAATTGGTAGCCACATCAATATCCGTCATGGAATCTGCGTCATAGATGATCCCTCTTTCTTCTCCCGGAAGATCAATGCCTGTTTTATTTCCGAATCCGAACATGGACTGGTACTTGATCATGGTTTCGGCCCCCATTTTAAGGCCTATCTCCATAAGTGCCACGTTGCAGGAATCCGCCAGAGCCTCCTCCAGATCAAGATCCCCGTGACCGCCCACGTCTATCCTCCAGCATCCCACATCATAGCCTTCAACATACTTGCTTCCGGAACAGCTGAATCTGTCTCCGTCCTTTGCCTTTGCATCCTCAAGGGCTGATGCAATGGTAATGGATTTAAATGTGGATCCGGGCTCATACACACGGGATGTGCAGAAATTACTCCATAGTGAGTAAAGCACATCCGCGCGCTGATCCTCATTCATTTTTTTCAGTTCTTCCGGTTTATATACAACGGAAAGATCCCTGGGATTGTTCAAGTCAAAAAACGGATAACTTGCCATACCCAGGATCTCGCCGTTATTGGGATCCATGGCTATTACCGCGGTATTGGCAGAGGGCTTCTTTTCGTTATATTCCTTTATGTATTTTTCAAGGATGTTCTGAACACCGTAATCTATGGTTGTAATAATGTTATTACCGTCAACCGGCTCTTTTACGACTTTTTCCCTTTCGAGATTTTCGTCCACGTATGTATAATAAATACCGTCAACACCCGTAAGCGCGTTGTCATACTGTTTTTCAAGTCCTATCTCCCCACCGTTTACCACACTTGCAAATCCTATGGCATCACAGGCAAAGCTGTTAAAGGGATAAGCCCTTATAAATGTGTCCTCAAACCATACGCCGTCAATGTTTTTTCTTCCCTCATCCTCGCTCTTTTTGCTGTTTTCTTCTTCCAGATCAAGAAAAGGCTGTATTTGTGACTCCTCAAGATTAACAAGCATTTTTTCGTATTTGCTTGAGGGTTTGTTGTTTAACTTTTCTTCGATATCCTCACGTTTGATATCAAAATTTGAAACAAGCGCTTCAATAGTGTCTTCTTTGCACTTGGCATTGTCAGCCAGTAATCTGTTCGGATCAATGATCAGGTTATATACTTTTTTACTGTAAGCCAGTATGGTACCGTTCCTGTCAAGGATCTCTCCCCTTTTACCCGTAATGGTTTTTGACGTTTTTGTCTGGTGGTCTAAAACTTTTTTTGAGTATTCCTCACCGCTTGTAATATTAATTGCGATCACTCTTATGATTAGTATGACTGCAATTAGTATTGCAATAAAAAAGGCAACGCCGGCTTTTGTTTTCATCCTGCCCAGCATTGTCTCATTATTTTTTTCTATATCACTTTTCCTGCTCATTTAACACAGATTCCCTTATAAATAACTATCACGGAATATCCTGATACTTCCTTATGTATCCTTCCCCATCGGCATTATAGGTTCTGATCTGTCCTTTATTGGGATAGACCATTCCGTAATCCCCCGTTGCCGTATCATATATCTTGTTGTAATCGATATTGGTATTGATTTCCGCCTCAAGCTCATCATTCATAATGGTAAGCTCGTTTAATTCTTCCCTGATCCTCGCCACATCGGATGTCATGCTCGCTGTCTGTCCCCTGATGGTCAGGTACTGGACGCAAAATACAAATATCACACCCGTAACGGCGATCATCGCCGCAAGGTATACAAGATTTCTTCTTTTGGCACGTCGGGGCTGCTGCCTTCGTACCTTTCGTTTCTCGGGTTCCTCCTCGGGAGGATAATCTATACGTGGCGCGGTGGAAAGATCCATCGCCTCACTTCCCGGGGAATAATATGCTCTGTGTCTTCTTTCATCAACAGCCATTTTTCTCCCCTGCCTTTCTTAAATCTGTTTTCAAATCATCCCGTTGATCTCTCAAAAACCCTGAGCTTTGCGCTTTTTGACCTCGGATTGTTTTCCATTTCTTCTTCCGATGGCAAAATGGGTTTTTTTGTGATCACTCTTCCTTTTGATCTTTTCCCGCACACACACACCGGAAAGTCCGGGGGACATGTGCATGGATCCTGCGCATTTTTAAATGCGTTTTTTACTATCCTGTCCTCAAGGGAATGGAATGTGATAATGCACAGCCTGCCTCCGTCTTTCAGCAGGTCTATCATCTCGGGTATGACCCTTTCAACACTTTCCAATTCCCCGTTTATGGCGATCCTTATCGCCTGAAAAGTTCTCTTTGACGGATGCCCGCCTTTTATGCGGAACCTTTCGGGGATCGCTGATCTGATAATGTCATTTAGCTCGAACGTTGTTTTTATTGGAGCTTCCTGTCTTTTTTCAACTATCAGAGACGCTATGGATACGGCAAATCTCTCTTCACCGTAGTCTCTCAAAATACGAACAAGCTCTTCCTTTGAGGA
>CACWUI010000119.1 GCA_902764045.1 uncultured Lachnospiraceae bacterium | reverse complement strand
AACTTAAAAACGGCTGAAAATGGAGCGTGTAAGGTTTTTGTTTTCCGGCGCATACCCCTTGGGTGGGGATTAATTGCTCTCTTCAATAACATGACCCAATGCGTCTTTTGCACTTTCGCATGGGAACATATTACTGTTTTGACCGTTCAGCAGAATACCTGTAAAGTTGCCGGATGCATTGTAAAAAAGATATGTATAACCGTAACGGTTGTTCTCTGCATCGTAGTGATATCTGTAAACAGCAACCTTTTCCTTATTGCCGTTTTTGATGTAGCTTACATCCTCAAGCATCTGACTGCCGATCTTTTTAATATAAGAAACAGCCATACAGTCCCCGTTGCTGTCCATGAGTCCGGCATCGGCATCTTCCTGAGTGTTTGCGATGGTAATGATACGTCTTTTCGTTTCTTTACCCTCTGATACCGAAAACTTCAAGTCGGCTTCCTGTATTTTTTCCAACAGATGATCTTCTTCGATCGTATAGTTCATCTCAAGAAAGAGCATCTGAAGAGCATCATAACAGGTTGAGCATTCTTCCGTACACTTATCTGCAGCTGTTAATTCATCGTTCATTTTGGTAAATACCTCCGTTGCAAAAATAGTTTAAGTGGTTCTGTGAATATAAAACAGAATCACACGAAGTATATAGTGTATTATTTTTAAAATTTTTTGAAGCCCCATAGAGGGTATCGCTATAACATACCGTAGATAATTATTCTTTCAGGAACCTCACCCCTAGGTAGGGGTTAAAAATAATTTTTTAAAAGTGTATACTTGCCTACAAAATAAAAGACAAAGGGGATTTTGTCATTATGGATAACTTGGTGAATATGCCGGTTGCGGCAGGAAGCAAGGCAGTACACGATCAATACGGCTTGCCCGTGGTATTTGAAAGACAAAAGATGATAAAGGGTGAATACGATCTGGGAAAACTTTTCCGGATCGAGTTCAAGGATAAGGCTTCGATACCGGACAGAGGTTTTTTGGAAAATGTGACCTTTACGAAAAACATTTATCTGGGTCTGAACAAATTATTCCAGTCATTTTACAGGATAAAGAAAAGGCTGGATGAGAATCCGGATGGAAGCATCGAAGAAATAATTGCCTCGGACTATGTAAATATTAACTTTATCGGGGAGCCGGGGACCGGCAAATCCTTTGCATTAAAAGTGATATGCGCAGTTTTGGGGATTCCTTTAAGGATAGAGGCTTTTTCGGGTGAGTCGGGTACTGACAAGTTTTTGGGAGTGTCATCCATAGCCCATGGTGAAATACAGTTTCACTGGACGGCAGTACCAAGGACCCACAGAGACGGTGGTGTGATAGCTCTTGAAGAGATCAACCAGATGAAGACCGATCGTCAGATGGCGCTCAGCCAGGCGGTGGTTCCTCCGTTCATACTGGAGGTTGATAATTACATGGACACTTACAGGCATCCTTTTTCCGTATATGTGAATCTTTTCAACATAGGAACAGAAGGATCGAAGCCTTTTAATGAAGCTTATCTGAACCGTTTCAGTACCACCTTTGTTTTCAGGAAGGACGACAGGGATACCATTATTTCGAAACTTCACCAGCGTATGGGTTATCCCGCAAGTACCCCGAAGGAATCTGACAGCTGCGCATTTACACCCCGTATGCTGACCGATACGGACTTTGAGGTGTCCGTTGATATCCTTGAAAATGTAAAAAATTATCTGAACGGCGACATGGTTGCAAGAAACGATGAGGCAAAAACCATTTCGGAGCGTCAATCGGTAAATATGCTGGTGGAGATCCAAAACGGTATAAGCCCCAAGGATGCGGCTGTTCTCACGTTTGTAAACACCCTTGCCTGCATAGACTTAGAGCTTGCGGCAGAGGTTCAGGAAGAGGTCATCGACATATTCCCATGGGAATACAGATATAAGAGCGAATAAAAGAAAGGCGGATATGAATATATGCGATCATATCTGAGTGAAGCAAGGAGCTTTGAACTGCAAAACATATACGAGGGCATGAGTTATGAACGCCAGGAAAAGGTGCTTTCTGCCATTGCCCAGTCCATAACCGGAAATCTTACGGTACGGGTTTTCATCAGGGATAATGTACCGGGAGAGAGCGGTTATACAGACAATGATGAGATATATGTGGGGAGTGACGAGAATATCCTTGCGGCCTTTAAAAGGCCGGACGGTCGTATGATAAATCCTTTTCTTATGAGATTAAAAGAAGTGGCTCATGAAACTCTCAAATCTCTTTTTACTCCTGTTAAGCAATACGAGCAGGAAATAGTATCCATGGCATTGGAAGGTTATTCACCTTACCAGGTAAAGCATATTTTTGATGTTATTGAAAATCTGATAGTGGACAGCAGGGAACCGAGTATTTTCGGTGGCTGGCTCCATGCGGCGTTTCTTTACGGAAGCTATTCGGATTACGTCTGTTCGCCCCGGTTGCAGCACACACCGGAGCATATGCAGTGGGAGAGAGCAATATCCCATTTGCAGAACAGCTGTAATCTCGAAGAGGGAATGAGACTGAAAGGTTATTTTTCAGGGGAAAAGGCGGGTAAGCTTTACGAAGAAACAAAGCCTCTGTTGGAGCAGATAATATCATTTTCCTATACCTCATCAGATAAGATGTTTCTGATCAAGGATGTAACAAGGATGGTCCTTAACGCATTTAATGATACTGCAAAGATGTCTGATGAAGAAATGAGCAGACGCCCCATACAATCAAGAAGGGCAGAACTGCCGGGTATGGAGGAAAATGTGGTGCTTCCCGATCCCAATGCATCTGAGGAAACGGTTAATAAAAACAAAGAAGATAACAAAGACGGGAAGGAAAACGACGAGCAAAGAACTAAAAAGGATGGAGAGAATAAAAACGCAGACCGTCAGGAACAAAATGACGACGGCGAATTTTCCGAAAGTGAACAGAGAGAGTTTGAAAGCGAACGAAAGCTGAATAAGATAATAAAGCAGATAAACCAATATGCTGCGGGACTTGAGCGCATAGAGAAAACCGCTACTATGTCGGAAAACAAGATAAGAAGGGACTTCGGGGAGGAGATCTCCCATGAAGAAAAGCATACAGGGTCACTTACGGTTTTGCCTGAGGACAAGGAGTTTTATCTGAATTCCATTCAGGGAAACAGGCCACTCATTCGAAGCCTTCATGCATTATTTAAAAAGGAGCTGAAAAGAGTCCGGGATGAGAATATTTACTTTACATCAGGACGTATTGATCCCATAAGGATAGTTACCCATCAAAAAAAGTCCACCGAACTTTTCAGAAGACCCCTTGGAGATTCGGGGGCAAATGAAGCGGCCATTACGGTACGTATTGACCAGTCGGGATCCATGAGCAACAGGTACAGCAAAAGAGGAAAGAAGCTCTGCGACGAAGCGGGCGAACTGGCATGTGTGCTTACAGAGGTGTTCATGGATCTGCGTGTCAGTCTGCAGGTGGCAGGATTTGCTGAGGTAGGTATCACGGAGGAACACGAGATCTTTAAGGAATTCATTTCCTCCACAACCCCGAAAGAAACCGTGGCAAAGTCAAGGCTGAATAAAAGCTCAGCCACACCTACGGGGTGGACCATTTATCAGGGAATTCATGAACTGAAAAACCGGCCTGAAAAAAACAAGGTATTTATCCTTATTACGGACGGATATCCCTCATCAAGGGTATCGAACATGTTTATGAGCACGAACCACATACGACGGCACATCAGAAACGCACAAAAGGAAGGAATAGCATTCCTGTGCCTGCTGGTGGGAGAGTGCGAGCCGGGATTACACCATAAAATATTTGGAGACAGTCTTGTGGTGGCAAATAAAAATTCATCATTTGCCGTGGCCATAAGCCCGAAATTAAAAAAAATAGCGAAAAAATGGAACAGCTGAAGGAGAATAGACATATGGACAATATATCATGTAATAACGCCGGAAAAGAAAGGGAAAGTCTTAAGAGAAGATTTTCACAGATCATCGGTCATATGAATTCTACTAAGAATATGATAGACAACGACAAGGAGCATTATGATATTTTACTTCAGTTGTCTGCCGTAGAGGCTGCCACAAGAAGTTTAAGAAAAAAGATGATGCAGGATTATACGGTAGAAGTTTTGAAAAACAGTAAAGGAGGCAATCGTACAAAAAGTATAAAACAACTGAATACTTTTATATCACAAATG
>CACWUI010000118.1 GCA_902764045.1 uncultured Lachnospiraceae bacterium | reverse complement strand
AAAGGTTCTGAAGAACATGAATATGGAAGAAGTTAAAGGTTACTTTTATATAAATAATGTACAGAAGCAAGGGCGGTACTTAAAAAAAGCTGAAATTTTTTACGCGAATAGCTATGAGGGTTATGGATGAGGGGAAGCGACGGGGGTATATATTGCATTATAAATTATAAAAAATATGATGGTTTTCTTAGTGTATGCCTTGGCTTTTTTAGTCTTGGGGTTTGCGTTGGCAAATTCATGGCAAAAAAATAACCGCCTAGCTCCTGGAAAGACTTAGGCAGTTATGCAAAATTTTTTCCGAAAGGACTAACCAAATCGAATGTTAGTGTCTTTCTTTATCGAAATTATATCAAAGGCGTTGTACAAAAGCAAACTTTTTTCTCCGATCACTCCTTAAAAGCAGACAAAAGTCCCAACAATCCGCTTCCGTCCCCGGAACCGTCAGAATTTGAAAGGGAAGATGAAAGTTGTGAAAGAATGGAAGGCGCCACATTGCTCAATACATCACTAATCTGACCGGATGAAAGATCTGTTTCTTCGGCGATGGTGCTTATCTCGGAATCCGTGTTTTCACCGAAGATATGTCCGATGATCTTCTCGCCATCTTCCGTGTCCACGGTCTGAAGCTGTTCCTCAACAGACCGATCCGTAACGTGATCTCCCAGAGCATTATAAAGAGACTGAGCGCCTTCGGATGATGAAGCGTTATTCTTCATCGCATCGATAAGCTTCGGTAATGCGTAGTTAATGACTTTTCCGATGGAATCGGTTGAGATCCCGGTGTTTTCCGAAAGAGCCCTTTCAGAGTCAGAATTGGTAAAAAGTTCCATAAGCTTTTTAAAAAAATCCATGATAGCCTCCTTTTAAAAAACGCAGTTTGTTTTACGGACAATATTATACAAAAATCAGGTGCCGGCTACAAGATGGGAAACAAGAATGCGTACACCGACAGCGATCAGGATCCCGCCTCCGATAAGCTCTGCTTTTCCGGCCAGCACGTTGCCCAGTTTATGACCGGCGATAGTGCCGAAAGCAGTGATCACAAAGGTGATGATCCCGATCATCAAAGCACCGATCCAGACATTTGTCCGAGCCAGGGAAAATGAAACTCCGATGGCCAGGGCATCAATGCTTGTGGCGATCGCCAAAAGAAGCATGGTCTTGTGTGAAAAATCATCGTTATGCTCTTTTTCTTCTTTGAATGCGCCTACGATCATGTTGATGCCAAGTCCGGCCAGTATTCCGAAGATAACCCAGTGATCAAAACTTCCGATAAATGATGAAAATGAAGATCCTATGAAAAAGCCGATGACGGGCATAAGAGCCTGAAATCCGCCGAAATATATTCCGCATTTTAAGGCGTGGGAAATGCTGATCTTTTTTACGGACATTCCTTTACAGACGGAAACCGCCAGGGCATCCATTGCAAGCCCAATGGCAAGGAATATTATTTCTCCGATATTCACGGATCTTTACCTCCTGTTTAAGACTCGGGTCAGTTTTGTAATTGTATGACAAATGTATGGGGATGTAAAGGGGGGGGGCATATTCATCAGCCAATGTGACACAGTCACAGAAACCCCTTCCGCAAACTGATATTATGATATCAAGATCAAGATTCATTTACTCATGCAGAACGGAGGTTTTTAATTATGGCAGGTGTATGGAAAACGATCAGGCGCCCTTTCTTATTCTCATCTCTCGGGGCGTTGGCAGGCTTTATTTACTATCTTATAGTCGGATGCAGCAGCGGAACCTGTATGTTTACCTCAAGTCCCGTGCGCGCCCTGATATTCGGAGGGCTGATGGGGCTTTGGATTTCCTTTATATCAAAGGGAGGGTGTTGCTGCGCCGGCGGCTCCTGCGGGATAGATAAAAAAGATGAATAAGACAGGATGGAGACTTTGGTACTCTTTTGAAGAGACAGGAGACGGTTTTTGCCGTCTTCTTTTTTGGATTGTCAAATTGATGGGAGAGACAAAAGAGACAGGAAAACATCATCCTGTAATCCGTACCGTTGATGAGACAAGAGTTGTTACAAGTGTTGAGGATACCATTTCCTACACAAATCTTGTTGCAGGTGCTACATACACCGTAACCGGAACTCTCGTTGAGGTAGATGATGATGGTAAAGTTATCGGTGAGATCGCAACCAACACATTAGATCTTGTTGCAGAAACCGAAAACGGCGAGTGGACAATGAACTTTGACAATGTAACCCTTAATGCTTACAGCAGATATGTAGTTTTCGAGTCAGCTTACACAAAGAACGGTGAGGACGAGAACGCTACAGAAGAGAACCCCATTACTCATGAAAACGTAAAAGACAGTGCCCAGACTATCCTTACAGAGGATGAGAATGGTAAGATCCGTGAGTTTAATGAAGAGGGTGGTTCAGAAGACAAAAAACAGGGCGATAAAAAATACAATGATGAAAAGATCAACGATGACAGCAACACCGATTCACAGGGTTCAGGAAGAAAAGGCACAGGCGGTCCCAGCACCGGTGATTCTTCCAACATGGCTCTTTACATCACAGCAGCTGCAGCTGCTGCAGGTATTGCAATAACAACCGTTGCGCTTGGAGCAAAGAAAAGAGGATCTAAGAGATAATTATTTTCAATAATCATTCTCAGATCAAAGGAACGGGCTGGGTAAAACCGGCCTGTTTTTTTATGCAACTCTGTCAAGTAAAAACACTTGACAGCTTTTTTTCCTTCTGCTATCATACACAAGGTTATGTCTGACAAGCAGCCTGAAAGAAAATTTAGATGGAAAAGATTTTTGAGCACACGCTGTTATATGATTTTTACGGCGAGCTTCTGAATAAGCACCAGAGACAGGTTTATGAGGATGCCGTGTTTAACGATCTGTCACTCAGTGAGGTGGCGGATACATACGGTATCTCAAGGCAGGGGGCTCACGACCTTATAAAGAGAGTGAACCGCATACTTGAAGGATACGAGGAAAAGCTTCACATGGTTGAGCTTTTTCGGCGTGTCGGGTCCCTGGCAGAGGAGATCGCGCAGCTTGCTGATACCGCAGAGCCTTCCGGGGTAAAGACCCTGGATAAGATAAAGACCAAAGCGGATCAGATCATACAGATACTTGAATAACCGAAAAAGGAGATGACCTGATATGGCATTTGACAGTCTTTCCGAAAAATTACAAAACGTTTTCAGGAAGCTTCGCGGCAAGGGACGTCTTTCCGAGGCCGACGTAAAGGAAGCCGTAAAGGAAGTAAAGATCGCCCTGCTTGAAGCGGACGTAAACTTCAAGGTGGTTAAAAGCTTCGTAAATTCCGTCCAGGAAAAGGCGGTGGGAGAGGACGTTATGAAGTCCCTCACTCCCGGTCAGATGGTTATTAAGATAGTTAATGACGAGCTGACGGCCCTTATGGGATCTGAGAAGACGGACATTGCTTTCAGGACCGACGGTGAACCTACCAGGATAATGATGGCGGGTCTCCAGGGTGCAGGTAAGACCACCACTGCAGCCAAGCTGGCAGGTAAGTTTAAGGAAGCCGGCAAGCGCCCTCTTCTTGTGGCCTGCGACGTTTATCGTCCCGCGGCCATTGACCAGTTAAAGGTAAACGGCGAGAAGCTGGGCATAGAGGTTTTTTCCATGGGGACGGATCATACACCCGTGGAGATCGCGGGAGCTGCAGTAGACTACGCCAAAGCAAACAATTACAACCTTATCATCTTTGATACGGCGGGACGTCTACATATCGATGAGGATATGATGGATGAGATAGCGGATATCAAGGAAGCGGTAGGAGTTGATGAGACGGTTCTCGTGGTTGATTCCATGACGGGACAGGATGCGGTGAATGTGGCCAAGACCTTTGATGAAAGAGTGGACCTTAGCGGCGTTATCCTTACCAAGATGGACGGTGATACCAGGGGAGGTGCGGCTCTTTCCATAAAGGCGGTGACCGGCAAGCCCATTCTTTACGTAGGTATGGGTGAGAAGCTCTCCGACCTGGAGCAGTTTTATCCCGACCGTATGGCCTCCAGGATCTTAGGCATGGGTGATGTGATGTCACTTATCGAGAAAGCCCAGGCGGAGATCGACGAGGAAGAAGCCGAGAAGATGACCCGCAAGCTTCAGAAGCAGGGATTTGATTTTAATGATTACCTGACCTCCATGAAGCAACTGAGAAAATTGGGCGGCATCGGCAAGATTATGGGCATGCTTCCGGGTATGGGACTTGCGGGGAAGATCAAAG
>CACWUI010000117.1 GCA_902764045.1 uncultured Lachnospiraceae bacterium | reverse complement strand
AACTTTTACAAGTATTATTTTGATGAGTATAAGGCAAAGGAATAATGTTTAAAAAGTACAATTTAAAACATTATAATTTCAGGCTTTTGGCATTGGTGCTGATCACCTCGATCTTCGGACTGGTGATCATCAACAGTGCCGATTCGTCATACACCATCAGGCAGGCGGGAGGTATCATCGGATGCAGTGCATGGATGATCTTCCTGTCGTTTGTGGACTATAAAAAGATCTTAAAGCATTACAAGATCCTTTACATAGTGACCATAGCCATCCTGGTGGCTGTTCTTGTGCTCGGTACCACCGCCATGGGAGCCCAGCGGTGGATCGTTATCGGAGGCTTCAGGATCCAGCCCTCTGAGATTTCAAAGGTATTGCTGGTGCTTTTCTTAAGCGCCGTTTTAGGACAGAAAAAAGAAAGGCTTGATTCCTGGAAATTCCTGGCATTCCTTGCGGTGATACTGCTTATCCCGCTGGGGCTTATCGTTATGGAGCCGGATCTTTCACAGACCATACTTATTTTCCTGATCCTTTTCACCGTTATATTTGCGGCAGAGATGCCCTACAGAAAGCTTTGGAAGATACTTGCGGTGGTCGTGCCCATTGCAATTGTGCTGTTCATTTACATACAGAATCCGGATCAGAAACTTTTAAAGCCCTATCAGTGGTACAGGGTTATGGCATTTATAAATCCCGAGGAATATGACGACAGCGTGTATCAACAGCACAATGCGGTACAGGCCATAGGTTCCGGAGGTCTTTCAGGTAAGGGGCTGAATAATGACGATCCCACATCACTCCTGAATTCCAACTATATCCCCGAGGCTCATACGGACTTTATCTTTGCGGCTCTGGGAGAGCAGCTGGGATTTGTGGGATGCATGGTCGCCATAGGTCTTTTGGTCGCAATTGTGGTTGAATGCGTGATCATTGCGGTAAGAAGCAAGGATTATTCGGGAAGGCTGATAGGCATGGGGTTTGCGGCCCATGTGGCATTGCAGACACTTTTTAACATAGGCGTTGTTACCCAGCTTTTGCCTAATACCGGACTTGCCCTGCCGTTTTTCACATACGGTCTGAGTTCCCTTTTAACGCTTTTTACTGCCATGGGAATAGTCCTGAATGTGAGTCTGCAGCGTGAGCCTCATAAGGAAAAGGATATTTACACCAAGGATTTTGTGGATGTAAAAGCGTACCGCGATAAAAATGATAAACGTGATAAAATAAAAGTCAGATTTTGAAACAATTGGAGAGATGATAAATGGCAAAAGAAAAAACCTCGGGAAGACCCAGGGTGGCGACAATTATTTTCATAGTCATAATTGTATATATCATTTGCTTTCTTATTCTCTTTTTCGCCAAAAGAGACGTGCGCATTTATGAGGTTACCCACGGTGATCTTTCACAGGCTCTTTCCGCATCCGGATTCATGATAAAAGAGGAAAAGGTTTACCATGCGCCTTTTGACGGCAATATCACATTTTTTAATGTTTCCGGTGTTAAGGTAAAGGTTAATGATTCCGTCTATGCTCTGGATAAAACGGGAAGACTGAACGAGATCCTTGAGATCCATGCCGGGGAAAAAGCCGATTTTTCCGATACGGATGTGAAGCAGGTCAGCACCATGCTCAGAAATTACGAGACGGACTATGAGTATGCGGGATTTGCGGGGATATATGATATAAGCAATGCCATAAATACCATAAGATCCAACCAGGCTGCGGCATGGATCGAAGCCAACAGCGACACCATAAGCAAGGAAACAGGCACGGAAAATGCCGTAGAAGTGATCCACACGGATACGGCCGGATATCTTTCCTATTCCACCGATGGATATGAGGGAGTAAAGGAAGAGGATATTACCGATAAGCTTATGGAAAGGCAGCATTACGAAAAGAGCGTGGTTGCGGGAGAAGGGGCTTCCATAAAGGCGGGGGATCCTGCCTTTAAGCTGGTGACCAATGAGTTATATTATATTTATGTGCCTCTTACACAGGAGCAGATAAGGGATTATTCCCTTTCCGAATACAAGACGGTTTATGTCAATTTAAAAAAGGTTAATGCATCCGTAAAAGGGAACTTTGAGATCATCCAAAAGAACAATATGACTCTTGGGAAGATAACCTTAAACAAGTACGTCTATTCATACATAGGTGACAGGTTTGCGGACGTGGAAGTTTCGGTTTCGGAGAATGTGGGACTGAAGATCCCCAATTCAGCCGTTGTGAAGAGAGATATGTATGTGATCCCCGAGGAGTATCTTACTACCGGCGGCGATACCAATGATATGGGATTTAACGTGCAGTCGGGGGATCTGTTTGTATTTAACAGTGTCCCCGTGGCGTTCAAGAAGGACGGAATGTGCTATGTGAAGACCGACAACATCCCTGAGAACAGTGTTCTTATCAAGCCGGAGTCAACGGACACTTACGTTGTGAAAAAGACGGAAAAGGTTGACGGAGCGTTCTGTGTGAACACGGGATATACGGTCTTCCAGCCGGTAAATATTATTTCGAGAAATGATGAGTACGCGGTCATTTCCGAAAGCAATACCGGCATTTCCGTGTATGACAGGATCGTTCTGAATGCGGAGAAATTCAAGGAAAACGAGATTATTTATTAAGACGGAGGAATCAATGATATCCGAAAATTTAAAAACCGTGCGGGAAAATATAATAAAAGCCTGTGAAAGAGCCGGCAGAAACCCTGCGGATGTTACCCTTCTTGCGGTAAGCAAGAAGAAAAGCGAATCCGACATTTTGGAGGCTTACAACATGGGACAGCGTGTTTTTGCCGAAAACTACGTCCAGGAACTGACGGAAAAAATGGACAGCCTCCCCCGGGACATAAAATGGCACATGATAGGACACCTTCAAAGAAACAAGGTGAAGTATGTGGCGGGAAGAGTGGAAATGATCCATTCCGTTGACTCCTTAAGACTTGCGGAAGAAATAAACTCGTTTTCTTTAAAAAAAGGGATCGTCACGGAAATACTTGCCGAAGTAAACGTGGCAGCCGAAGAAAACAAATTCGGATTTACACCTGATGAGGTGGAGGAATTTGCATTAAAAGCATCTGATTTACCTGCGATCAGGCTTACGGGACTTATGACAAGCGCGCCGTTTGTGACGGATCCGGAAGAAAACAGGGAAATATTCATAAAAATACGCAATTTATGTGTTGACATTAACAAAAAAAGCATTGATAATGTTATAATGAAAAAATTATCAATGGGAATGACGGGGGATTATGTTGTGGCAGTTGAAGAAGGCGCCACACATGTTCGTGTGGGTACTGCGATATTCGGCACAAGAAGTTGAGGTTCACATTCGAAGATCACCCGGTATCTGTTTGTTTTATAGGAGGTATACATGAAAGTATTTGAAGGGCTTACCAGCTTATTTAAAGAAACCGATGAAGATGAAGAAGTATTAGAAAAGGGCTACGAGGAAGAAGAGGCTTACGAGGAGCCTGAAGAGCCTGTGGCAGAAAAGCCCAGGAAGTCAGGCGGATTATTTTCATCCTTCAGAAAGCCCGAAAAGGAATCAGAAGAAGAGGAGTTTTATTATCAGGACGAGGAACCCGAGGAAAAAAGACCGGTTAAGCCTGCGCCTGCAAGAACGGCTTCAACTGCTCCCCAGGCAGCGCCCAGATCTTATGCTTCCGAGAAGGTGGTTCCTTTAAGATCATCAGCAGCCAAGAAGATGGAAGTTGTTGTGATACATCCCAAGTCCTTGGAAGACGGGAACGAGATCACGGACACCCTTCTTTCGGGAAGAGCCGTAGTGCTGAATCTTGAGGGTATAAGTCCCGATGTTGCCCAGAGGATCATTGATTATTCTGCCGGATCATGCTATGCAATGAGGGGAAATCTGCAAAAGATCAGCAATTACATTTTTCTTGTTGCACCCAGCGGAGTTGATATTTCCGGCGATTTTCAGGGCGCTCTCGGAAGTCATGTTGATTTTTCAACCCAGGGAAGTGGTTTTAATTTTTAATGATATGCATAAAGGAGATCGTTGTAATGTCTAAAAAACTTCATGTGTCATCACAAGGAGCGGGCACTCCTTTCTCCTATGATATATTTATCACAGACGGGTTCCGGGAGCTGGAGGCGCTCTTGGGACCCGTTTTAAAAGATGGGCATCCATCAGATAACCTAAGGAAGGCAGCTCTTTTATCTGACAGTAATGTTTATAAGCTTTACGGAAAGGATATAGAAGATATTCTTGTAAGAA
>CACWUI010000116.1 GCA_902764045.1 uncultured Lachnospiraceae bacterium | reverse complement strand
TACCTCATAAATAAAGAGACAGAGAGCCCTCCCCCTGTCTCCGATGTTTTAGTTTAGATCAGCCCGGCGATACCATTTAACACAAAGGGATGATACTCCTCTTTTATGTGATATCCGTCATTTGTATATCCGTCTTTTATATTGGTTCCGTCCTTAAATACATCTGCCGCATTGATATATGTCACGCCCAGCTCAGAAGCCTTTTTTTCCATTTTTGAGTTCACCTCATCCAGTACCGCCTGGGTGATATTTCCGTCTTCCTCATCAAATGACTTTGATACCGGAAGCTCCGAAATAAGATAGATCTTAGTCTCGGGAAGAACCTCTTTCACACTCTTTACCAGCTTCTCATAGGCTGCGGCAGTTTCATCAGATGAAGCTTCTGCCGAATCATCAAACCCGAACATCAGGAACAATTTTTCCGGCTTTAGTTCTGCCACGTCATTTACATAATTTGCAGCCTTCTCAAGAGTGAAATAGTTTGAGGTCCAGATATAATATTCGTCGATCAATCCGTACTTAAGAAGGTCATTTACAAAAATATCACCGACAAAAACACTGTTTTTATACGCTGCAGCCTGAGTGAACTCTTCCGCCACAGGCTCACCTTTAAGCGCAAGCGTACTTCCGGAGACCTGAGACTCGGTAGCCGCCTCTGTGGTAACAACATTTCCGTTTTCATCCGTAACAGTCTCTGACACGCTTTCCGTCTGCTGTCCGTCTGCCACCTGCTGCTTACCCTTACCCCCTGCTGCCGCTGCAATGATGCATCCGATGATAATGGCTGCCGCCGCGGCTATGGCAAGACCAATTATAAGTTTACCGTATTTGTACCAGCGTCTCTGATTTCGATTTATTTTTATTTCGGAACTCATTTTTTTCTCCTCTTATTATCAGGATGATTCGCATATCGGTCAGTATTTTACCACAAATTATCATCAGTGAAAATACTGATAAACGCTTAATGCCGACTTTTCCGTCATACCTTCGGCTTTTGTAAGCTCTTCCACGGAAGCCCCGCGTATATTGTCTATGTCCTTAAAATGCAGTAAAAGGGCCTTTCTTCTTTTTTCGCCTATTCCCGGAATATCATCAAGAACAGATCTTGTCTGGACTTTCCCTCTCAGACTTCTGTGATACTCTATGGCAAATCTGTGGGCTTCATCCTGTATCCTTGTAATAAGCTTAAAACCCTCGGAATGCTTATCAATATGTTTTTCATCTCCATTGAAGAACAGCCCCCTTGTATTGTGACGGTCATCCTTTACCATTCCTGCAACGGGGATCTCTAATCCAAGGCTTTTAATAACTGCCTCTGCTGTATTTACCTGTCCCCTGCCGCCGTCCATAAGGATAAGATCCGGGCTTTTTCCGAAGGACACCTCTGCATCAGTAAGTTTTTTTAATCTTCTGGTAAGAACCTCTTCCATACTTTTATAATCATCTGGTCCTTTAACCGTCTTTATCTTAAATTTCCTGTAATCATGCTTTCCCGGCTTACCATCGGTAAAGACCACCATGGAACCCACGGACTCCACTCCGTTGGTATTGGAAATATCAAAAGCTTCTATCCTGTGAATGTCATCAAGCCCCAATACCCTCTCTATTTCCTTAAGCGCGCCTGTGGTCCTTGCCTCTTCAAGTTTGATCTTTTGCGCATCCTTTTCAAGTATAAGCCTTGCATTTTCATCAGCCAAAGAAAGCAATTTCTCTTTGCTGCCTTTTTTCGGCGTAACCACCGAAACCCTTTGGCCTTTAAGATCTGTAAGCCATTCTTCTATAGCCGCTACATCCTCCGGCTCTTCGCGTATCAGGATACTTCCCGGAATATAAGGTGTACCTCCGTAATACTGCTTTAAAAACTGGGATAAGATATCAGACACATTATCTCCATCTGCCACAGACATATGAAAATGATCCCGTCCCAACAGTTTTCCGTTTCGTATAAAAAAGACCTGGACTATGGCGTCCCTGTCTTTTATGGCAAGACCTATGATATCCCTGTCCTGTGAACTGTTTTCCGTTATTTTCTGTCCTTCAATAATGTGCTTAAGACCGGTTATCAGATCCCTGTAAACGGCAGCGTCCTCGTACTCCATAGCCTCGGATGCCGCTTTCATTTTTTCATTTAATTCCTTTATCAGGGCGTCCTGATCCCCTTTCAAAAACCTGACGGCATCCTCTATTCCCTTTGCGTACTCCTCTTTTGAAATAAGACCTACACAGGGAGCCGAACATTTGCCTATATGATAATTTAAACAAGGGCGCCCCTTTCCTATGTCTCTCGGGAGCACCCTTCTGCAGGAACGTATCTTATATAAACGGGATAAAAATTCCGTGGTTTCCTTTACGGCAAGAGCTGATGTAAAGGGACCGAAATATTTATTGGCATCATGCTTCGCATCCCTGGAGGACAGGATCCGGGGAAAATCCTCTTTTACCGTAACCTTTATAAAGGGATACGATTTGTCATCGGTGAGCATTGTGTTGTATTTGGGGTTATGCTCTTTTATCAGATTAGACTCAAGGACCAGAGCCTCCGTCTCCGAATCAGTAAGGATATATTCAAACCAGCTTATCTGCTCCACCATGCGTTTTATCTTGGGTGAATGATTGGCACTGCTTTGAAAATACTGCCGCACCCTTCTTTTAAGAAGCTTTGCTTTTCCCACATAAATGATTCCGTCATTTTTGTCATGCATAATATATACACCGGGTTTATCCGGCACTTTTTTTAATTCCTCATTTATGTCGAACATATCTTTAATCAAGCAGGCTTTCAGCTGTCTTTATAACATTTTCAACGGTAAATCCGTATTTTTCAAAAAGTTCTCCCGCAGGGGCCGATTCTCCAAATGTATCTATGGAAATGTTTTTTCCTTCAAATCCCGTATATCTTCCCCAGCCGAATGATGAAAGGGCTTCCACCGATACCCTTTTAGTACAGACTCCGGGAAGAACGGACTCTTTATAATCATCAGACTGCTTTTCGAAAAGATCGGTACTCGGCATACTTACGACCCTGACATTACGTCCTTTTCCGGAAAGTTCCTCGGCAGCCCTCACGCACAGATCAACCTCAGATCCCGTAGCGATCAATATAAGTTCAGGCGTACAGCCACAATCCCTTATGATGTATGCACCCTTACTGATATCCTTCGCAGAGTCCTTCTGTTGATTTAAGTTTTGTCTTGTAAGAACAAGCGCCACAGGTTCCTGTGCTTCAATGGCATATTTCCACGCCGCAGCGGTCTCCCTTCTGTCGCAGGGTCTTATAACCGTAAATCCCGGCATTGCGCGAAGCATGGCAAGCTGCTCTATGGGCTCATGTGTGGGACCGTCCTCACCCACTCCTATACTGTCATGGGTAAATACATAAGTTACAGGCAGCCCCATAAGGGCAGAGAGTCTCGCCATGGGTTTTACATAGTCACTGAACACAAAGAAAGTGGCGGCATAAGGCTTAAGACCACCGTGCAGGGCGATACCGTTAGAAATACCTGCCATGGCAGCTTCTCTTACACCGAATCTTATATTGCGTCCCGAATAATCATCCTTTGAAAAGTCTCCGGCTTCTTTCATATATGTTTTATTGGAAGGACCCAGATCTGCAGAACCTCCCAAAAGATTTAAAACCTCTTTACAGATCTTATTTAGCACGGCTCCCGAAGAACTTCTTGTAGCCTCCGGCTTGTCGGGAACCTCCCAGTAATCATCTGAGTCAAAAAGATCTTTTACATCAAAGCCCGAATGATATTTATCCCATTTTTCTTTCATATCGGGATATTCCTTCGCGTAATACGCAAACAGCTCTTCCCACTCTTTGTAAGCTTCTTTTCCTCTTTTTGCCTTTTCTTTATAGTTTTCATAAACCTCATCAGGCACCTTAAATGCTTCTTCAACGGGCCAGCCCAGTGTCTTTCTCATTTCGGATATATTTTCTTCACCGAGAGGTTCACCGTGGGCGGAGGCACTGCCCTGCTTTGCCGGGCATCCGTAACCTATCTGGGTTTCTATTATGATAAATGACGGTCTGTCCGTATCATTTTTTGCTTTATGAATAGCGTCATCGATCTCGTTTAAGTTGTTACCGTCATGAACAGTGATGGTCTGAAAACCGAAGGCTTCCATTCTCTCGGAGATATTTTCGGAAAATACCCCGTCAGTACTTCCCTCAATGCAGATCTTATTGGAATCATATAAAACAATAAGCTTGTTTAATCCCAAATCTCCTGCAAGTGAAAACGCTTCAGAACTTATGCCCTCCATCATGCAGCCGTCACCGCCG
>CACWUI010000115.1 GCA_902764045.1 uncultured Lachnospiraceae bacterium | reverse complement strand
CAGCTCACTCAGCAGCCGAACGATCTCGTCTTCCCGCATCATAATAGCTGCCTCTTTCCGGTTAAAAAACCTTTTTTCTTTTTCAGCCGCAATAGTATGAACATGCTTTGCAGCGATCTGTTTTTCAATACAGTTCACCTAATATTCATCATTATACTGGATACGTTCATAAAACTCAATGAACGAAAAATTAATAATCTGATTTTCGGCCCCCTTAAAATCGTCGAAATGACTAAAAAACCGCTAACCATCGCAACGCCGCGCGCCCCCTCCAAAAGACATTTTAAACTTGATATTTACCTTGCCTTTGATATAATAAAAGTGTTTCAAAATCCTATTTCAAAGAGCGAGGTGTTTGCTTTGAAAGCTATTATCAACGGTAAAATCATTCTCAAAGACAGAATCGTTGAAAATGCGGCGCTTCTGTTTACCAACGTCATTGAAGGCATTGTTCCCGTGGATCAGATCCCCGAGAACGCAGAGAAGATCGATGCCAAGGGCGGCTATGTCTCCCCCGGTCTCATCGATCTCCACATTCACGGCTACTTAGGCAAGGATGTCTGCGACGGTGAAGAGGAAAGCATCCGCACCATCGCCAAGGGACTTCTCGGCAACGGCGTGACCGGCTTCCTGCCCACGACGATGACCGTCGACATGGCTGTCATCCGCAAGGCGATCGAGGTCTGCCGTGATCTGAAGGAAGAAAGCAAGGACTGGGACGGAACGCAGATCCTCGGTGTTCACGCGGAAGGTCCGTTCATCAGCGAGTCCAAGAAGGGTGCGCAGGATGCCAAGTACATTCTGAAGCCGGATGCCAAGTTCGTTAAGGAATACGCAGACATCATCAAGATCATCACCCTGGCTCCCGAAGAGGATAAGGATTTCGAGGCCATCAAGGAAATCCGCCGCGATACCGATGTCGTGATCTCCATGGGCCATACCAATGCGAATTACGAGATTGCCCGAAAGAGTACCGAAGTCGGTGTCCGCCACGCGACGCACCTGTTCAACGCGATGACCGGTATCGTTCACCGTTCACCCGGCGTTGTCACCGCGGCTCTGATGAGTGATATTTCCACCGAGCTGATCGTTGACAAGTTCCATGTCAGCCCGCATCTCTATGATATGATCTACAAGCTCAAGGGCCGCAAGCTCGTCTTCATTACGGACTGCCTGCCGGCCGGCGGTTTCCCGATCGGCGAATACACCCTCGGCGGTGCCAAGATCATCTACGACGGCGTCATCTGCCGCCTGGCAGACGGTACCATCGCCGGCAGTGCGCTTCACCTTAACCGCGGTGTCTGGAACTTCTACACAAGCTCCAACGTTCCGCTTTGGGAGTGCGTCAACTGCGCATCGCTCAACCCCGCTACCACGATCGGTCTTCAGAATAAGAAAGGATCGCTCGAGGTTGGTAAGGACGCTGACGTCATTATCACCGACAGCACCTTTGAAGTACAGAAAACATTCATAGGAGGAAAACTCAAGTATGAAGCTTAAAGTACCTGCCAAGCTGGATCCCCAGTTTACCCCTCTTGCTCTCGTTCTTCGTGAAATGAACGAGGCGACCAAGGAAGACGGTCAGGATATCGTCATCGGTATCCAGCGCAACAAAGGCTATGTGCTGACCCACAAGTTCCGCGTTTACAAGGACGGCTGCGGCCACGACGAAGAGAACTTCAACTTTGTCGAGCGCATGGTCAAGATGGTCCTCTGGGTCTCCGGCGGTTATAAGATCATCTTCGCCGGCAGCGAAGTGATCGGAAACAAGATCAAGGAAGCCTACACTGACGGCGGACTTCGTGATTTCGATGTTCATTTCATGGAGCAGGTTTACGAGCGCCCGTTCGAAGTTGAGCTTCGCCCGCTCTCTGAGGCTCCTGTGGATATCAACGCAGCGACCCCGGTCGGCCGTCACCTCGACGGCTGCCGCATCGGCTTTGACGCCGGCGGAAGCGACCGCAAGGTCAGCGCCGTCATCGATGGCGAGACCGTTTACTCCGAAGAAGTCGTCTGGTTCCCGAAGACCGCTTCCGACCCGAGCTACCAGTACAACGGTATCCTCGAGGCCATGAAGACCGCCGCTTCCCATATGCCGCGTGTCGACGCGATCGGTGTATCAAGCGCCGGTGTCTACATTGACAACCGTATCATGGTCGCTTCGCTGTTCCTGAAGGTCAGCCCCGAAGATTTCGAAAAGCACGTCAAGAACATGTACCTCGACGTCGCGAAGGAGATCGGAGAAAACATCCCGATCGAAGTCGCGAACGACGGTGACGTCACCGCCCTTGCCGGCGCCATGGATCTGGAAGATACCGGCGTTCTCGGCATCGCGATGGGTACCTCCGAAGCCGCCGGCTTTGTCGACGGTCAGGGCAACATCACCGGCTGGCTCAACGAGCTTGCTTTCGCACCGGTCGACTACTGCAAGGACGCCATGATCGATGAGTGGTCCGGCGACTACGGCTGCGGCGTTAAGTACTTCTCTCAGGACGCCGTTATCAAACTCGCCCCCGCTGCCGGCATCGAACTCGACAAGAGCCTCTCCCTCGCGGAACAGCTCAAGGTCGTTCAGGCCCTCATGAAGGAAGGCGATCCTCGTGCCGCTGCCATCTATGACACCATCGGCGCCTACTTCGGCTACGCGATCGCGTTCTACTCCGAGTTCTACGATATCAAGCATGTCCTGATCATGGGCCGTGTCACCACCAAAGGTGAAACGTCTTCCGATCTTCTTAAATGTTTCTTTAATTCCCTGTCCAAGACTTCCGCAGAAAATAGAAGGCTCGGTAGAAGCATCGTAAGTAAAATCACCGGGCTCGGCACATATCTCCGCAACCTTTCCCTGATCAACAAGGATCACGCACTGTCCGTCGTTTACGGAAATAACGGAACCGGTGGTGATGATGTTCTCATCTCCCTTTGTATTGGATGAACGTCTGGAGGTCCTTTTCTGTCCCTTTGCCACCAGTACATCGGTGCTGAGTGATTCACAATAGAAAAACTCCTTCCACTGATCTGCCAAAACCCCGCCAACGGAGCCTGCTAAAGCTTTAATCAATCCCATGTCTTATTCCTCCTGTATTTTAATAAAACACATACCTTAATAGGGTTCGCCCCTATATTTTAACACGATTTTTAAAAGACGTCTCAATAATTATAATTAACTTTTAAATTTTTACGGATCTGTGATCTCCCCGGACGAAAGAGATCTTATAGTCTATACTCTCTATCCTTTTTGCAAGTCCCTCCAGGCACTCGGCTGCCTCTTCCCCGGTGCTTATCTTTCCGTCATAAAGCTTGTATTTTTCCCTGACACTTACGGGTGAGAGATTCGGCATGACCACATTTGCCCCGGCAAGGATCCCCATTTCACGACCGGTGGGAACAATGGTGCCGAGGGCCGTAGTGGCGGGAAGCAGGATCTCAGGCAGCATAAGCCGGACGACGGATAGCATATGCAGTGTATCCTCCAGGCTTCCGGCAGACTTGTCCTTAAAAGGCGTATCTTTATGAGGGATGAACGGCCCCATGCCTGCCATGTGCGGTTTAAAATCCTTTATAAAAAGCAGGTCATTTACAAGATGCTCCACCGTCTGACCGGGAGAACCTATCATCATGCCGCACCCCGTCTGAAATCCTATCTCTTTCAGATTTTTCAGGCAGTGCAGTCTGGTGTCAATGCTCATCTTACCTTCATGTAAAAATGAATAATGCTCCGGGGTTATGGTCTCATGCCGCAGCAGAAACCTGTCCGCCCCCGCATCAAAATATCTCTGATATGTCTCCCTGCTTCTTTCACCCACGGAAAGGGTAACGGCGCTGTCCGGACATTCCGTTTTTATTGAGGAAATGATCTCACACATCATATCATCGGTAAAATACATATCCTCCCCGCCCTGAAGGACAAAGGTGCGGAACCCAAGCTCATGCCCAAGCTTCACGCACTCCATTATCTCTTCCTCAGTCAGACGATATCTTTCCGCATTTTTATTTGACGCCCTGATCCCGCAATAGGTACAGTCATTTCTGCAATGATCGGTAAATTCGATAAGTCCGCGGATAAATACGTCTTTGCCGTAGATCTCTTCTCTTACCTGTCTGGCATTATCATACAGAAACTGCTCTTGATACCATAAAAAAATATTTTTTTGGTGCTTTTAATAGGTAACAGTTTTTTGTATTATAGTGTCGGAGATTTCATTATTATACTACTTGGTTTTGAGGGCTTATACGGATTTGTGTAAGCCCTCAAAACCGTTTTACTACTGAATTTTAACACATGTGGATTTATAAGGACACATAAGAGCATATCAAAATGGCATACAAACGGCATACAAAAATACAGAAACAATCAGAGGAAGTACCTCCGCCCTTGCAAAGGGCGGCAAAACGTTCATTTTTTTTGCTCTTTTTTTATAATACTCTAATGCTCTATCTAAAAACTCATCGCATAACTTACTGCTTTTTTATGGTAATTCCCTTCTTTACATCGGCCTTAATTCTGTGTGTTGTTTTTCTTGCGACGCATCAGCATTCCTGCTACCGTGATCCCCGTCACTGCTCCTGCGGCCATGATCACGTAGGTAAATGTCATATCACTATCACCGGTATTGGCAGAAACCAAAGCTGCTGATGAGTATGATGCTGCCGCCGGTGACTGCTGCGCAGGGATTTTTCCTGATGCGTCTGTACCCGCAGTGTTGTCTTTATCATTGCCGTCTTCTTCACCCTGTGGAGAATCGTCAAATATCCACTCCACGTATACCGTTACATCAGCTTTTGGCATTTTAAATGCATATGTACCTTTATTATTGTCGTACCAGTCCACAACCGGCACAGATTTTGCGTCGTAAGTAACCTTTGCCTGCCAGCCGTAGCTTTTGGGTGTGGTATATACATATACCGTCTCCCCCGGATCTGCGCTGGTGCGGCTCACTTCCACCTTTCCGCCGCCACCTTTCTGTTCTACATATATCGCGTGCTGGGGGCCGGGAATAAGGGTCCTGCCGCCCATTGTGTTTATATCCTGCTCTCCCCAGGCAAACCACTCACCGGTATTTCTGTCTTTGAAAGAGCTATTTTCAAAGAAAAGCTTTCCGCCGTAGCTGTTTGCGTAGATCTCTATCTCAACATCATCAGTATTGTCCCAGTAGTTTCTGTAGCTGAAGGTGGTCACTCCGCCTTCTGTATGGTTTCTCCAGTGGGAGGCGTCCACATCTCTTCCGCCCTGGCCGATACCTTTGCCGCCACCGGCTCCTATGGCGTTTACATGACCTTCTGTTATTCTGACATTTCCTCCGTTACCCATGGCACCGCCGCCTATACCGGCTCCGCCGCCGTAGTATTTAAAGAAGTCGGATCCTGCTCCGCCGGTGGTATTCACAACGCCGCCTGAAATGGTCACCTTGCCGCCGTTTGCGTTGAATCCGCCGCCGATGCCGGCGCCAAATACCCCTCCCTTGGCAGTAACATTTCCGCCGCTGATGATAATCTCGGGGGGATCCTTTCTTGTGGGATTCTGCAGACCGCTTCCGATGCCGGCACCGTCATAACCTCCGGTCGCTGACACGGTTCCGCCCGTGATGCTTATCACTCCGCCTGCATCTGCATTTGATCCGTTGCCTATGCCAGCGCCGCTTTCACCGCCCGTTACCCTGACATTACCACCGTTAATGGTTATCCGGGAACATGCCTTGGCTGCGCTTCCTATACCGGCTGCGTATCTTGAACCTGCAGCTTCTATGTTTCCGCCGTTTATGGTTATGTCTCCGGGTGCAGCATATCGCGACCCCGAACCTATGCCGGTACGGCCTTCCTCCTGTGCCTTTGATATGAGTTTTCCCGTTTCCTCCTGCTGTCCCCAGATGGTAAGGCTGCTGCCCGCCTCCACGGTTATGCCATTTGCGGCATTCAGAACCGCACCGTCTCCCAGGATAAGATTTACGTTGCCGTTTACCTTTATGCGGTCGTTTACCGTCACATCAGAGTTCACGCCGTACCATTTGTTATTTTCAAACTGTGTGGTTCCAGAATCCATAAATATGGTGTTGTAGGAATCCTTGAGGGTACCGTCTGTATCTTTGTATCTGAATCTGCTGTCTGTGTAAAGTACCGCAACATTTGATTCATTTACCTCTATCTTTGCTCCCGGAATTTCACTGAAAAAGGCGTTTGCATGTTCCTTTGTGTGGAGCACTCCCGTTATGGGGATCGTTTGGGATGAGGGGCTTTTTTCTGTTGCTATCCCTAACCTGGCTTCACTTCCGATACCGCTGTCGTTTATCACAACACCGTCTCCCAGGAAGACATTACTTTCCTTTCCCTTAGAGGTAGTATTACCCGTTACATTCACATTTCCCGATATAGTGATCTGTGAACCTGCCCGGGCAACTATGCCACCGCCCGCCTCAAATACGGTGTTGCCAGATATGATGCCGTCATTGATATTTAACACGGCGCCCTTACTTCCGTTATACACGCCGCCGCCGGCGCCGGCTTCATTGCCTGTTATCTTTACGTTACGCAGCGTTGTTTCGGAATTGTTGGTTATGCCGCCACCTCCTGTCAGAGATCTGTTGCCTGTTATGGTAATATTTTCCACTACAAGATCTCCGTCGTTTAAGATGCCGCCGGCGATCAGATCAGCGCCGCCGGTTATCTTACCTGTTTGTTTGTCACTGTAATCTCTGATGCTCAGTCTGTTGCCTGCGTCTATCTTAATGACTGCGCCGCCACCCGAGCCCTGAATGGTATGACCGTTCAGGTCCAGTATGAAATAGCGGTTTTTCCTCTCGCTGTGCTGTGCCGGGGTGTTCAGATGCAGGGAGGAATCATTCGGACCCTGATGCAGGTCTGCAGTAAGCACATAATCATCGCTGCTGCCGGTATTAAAATATTTTTGAAGTGTTGCCCAGTCGGAGATCTCTATTTTATCATCCGCCGGTGCGCTCATAAGTGCATTTGAAGCCTTCGTTTTTTCGCTTAAAGCACCTGTGTCTCCCAAAGGAGCATTGAGGTCTTCTGTAGAAGCACCGTCATCTCCCGAAGGGGCATCGACATCTTCTGAAGAAGTATCAGTATCGCCCTGAAAAGTACCGGTATCTCCAGAGGTCGTACCGGTATCTCCTGCTGTATTTTCATCAAGAGCCTGAGAGTCTGTCTCCTGCGCCATCGTAATTGTATAACTGCTGCCAAACAACAGCGTACCGCTCATAAGCGCCGCGCCTGCTGCCAGAGTGATCCTGCGCGCTAAACCTTTCCTTCTGTATTTCATAATGTTGCCTCCATATTTCCTATCAAGTTAATATGTAACTAATCTTATGAAGAAGTATCTATTTTTATTTTACACCTATTGAAGTTATATTAAAAGATAAAGTATGTTCATTTACTCCTGAAGGAACACATTTGGAGGATACAGGCATGGTGCGGTTAACCGACCGTGAAGCAATTGAGAGATTGAAGATCGTTTGTAAATGTGACACGGTTCAGGAAATTGGGGGATGGGAAGTTAAAAGGAGGGACAGTGCAGTTTTAGCAGCGTTAAGCAATGGAGTATCTATCAGGCAGCTATCACGGATCACGGGTATCAGTAAGACAGTGATCGAACGTATCGGGAAAAAGTAAAAGACGAAAGAACCGTCCCCCTGTCTTCACCCACTAACTCATCCCCGCATTCCTCAGTCTGATCTCTTCGCCTCATGATCCATGGCATCAATATAATACTTTTCCATCTCATCGTGAACGCGTTTTGCTTCTGCAAGCATCTCCCGGGACGTATCTACGGTTTTTTTCATTAATGATTCATTAGATTTAAAAATACTGTCATACAGCCGGACCTGCTCTTTATCATAAAAAGCAGAAAGTTCCTTTACCACACCCCCGTGAATCTCCATCTGCGTAAGGGGACCGGCTGTGACCAGAGCTGTACTGATATCATCTATCAACAGATGCTCCCTGACAAACTGCCCGAATAACAGACAGGGGGAAAGCTTGATACAACACCCGTATTCCAGAGCCTTTTTCGAAATACTATTAATGAGAACATCCGATGCGGCAAAAAAGCTGTCGTTAAGTACAAAGATATCCGAATAGTTTTCAAGCGTATCTGTCAGAGTCATATATCCGTTCATCGTCATTACGGAAAGCTGGCGTATATCCTGCTTCCCTATGCTTTTGCCGCGATGCGCAAACAATTTTTCACAAAGATCCTCTGCTTCGTCTTCTATCATCTGTCTGTTTAAAATACGGTTTGCAAATTCATATGTACTGTTGCAGATGATCCCCAGGGCATTGTTATAATATGCTGCCCCTGACAATAATGACTTATTTAACCGGGTAACACTGATGATCTCATCACCATGCTCACGCAGACTGTTTTCATCCCAATGTTCCCCGAGATTGATCACTTTCTGGCTGACC
>CACWUI010000114.1 GCA_902764045.1 uncultured Lachnospiraceae bacterium | reverse complement strand
TCCAGGGCCTCTTCTTTGGTGTTGCAGATAAGCACACCCTTGCCCAGGGCAAGACCGTCTGCCTTTAACACTATTGGATATTCAGCATTCTCAAGATATCCTTCAGCCTTATCCGCATCGGTAAACACTTCATAAGCGGCAGTCGGTATGTCATATTTTTTCATAAGATCTTTTGAAAATGACTTAGATCCCTCAAGTATAGCCGCCTTTTTATCCGGACCGAACACTCTTAAGCCTTCTTTCTCAAAGACATCAACTATTCCCCCAACCAACGGATCATCCATACCGATAACGGTAAGGTCTATCTTTTTTTCTTTTGCAAATGCAGCCAGCTTTTCAAACTCCATTGCACCGATATCTACGCACTCCGCAACTGATGCAATACCTGCATTCCCCGGGGCACAATATATCTTATCCGCTTTTGGACTCTGCGCTATCTTATAACATATGGCGTGCTCTCTTCCGCCGCTTCCTACTACTAATATCTTCATATTCAAAAACCTTTCTGTTATCTTAATATGCATAGTGTATATTATACAACGTATACGTTTTCAAAATCTACTTTTTCTCCTAAAATTCCAAACTCACCGTCTTATCACTTCAGCAACATCCCTGTAATTCACGTATTCACAACCTTGATACGAATCATTAGGCGACTACACACCGAATGAGTTTGAAATCTTATATATGAAAAGTCAGGAATAATTCTGTCTTTTTACAAGAAAATCATTAAAAAATGTGTCCATTTACTTGACTATGGTGCAATGACTCTACCTTATCATCATTTGATCTGTTTTCAAGACGTACTATCTCATCTTTCTCGTTGTACTCATAAACACTCTTACTTCCGTTGGGGCGTATAGTTTCCGTTACCCTTCCTGCCGCATCATATACATATGTTGTGACAAGCTCACCGTCAGTCACTTTTATAAGCCTGTCGTTTAGATCGTACTCATAGTTTATTACCCTTAATCGTATCCAGAATCTAATATATGCACAGTAATATTCTGAGCAACTATTAATATATCTTTGCTTATACTTATATTTGATATTTTAAATATTGTATATCCTTTTATCACGCTATATTTGACATTTAAATCATATGCTTCATTTCCTTCAACTATAGAAATGAAATCTCCTTTCAATTTCTTTAATCATCATACAAATACACTCCTATTTTTCAAATCCTTTACTCGGAGCTTTTTTAATTAATAAAGGGAGGATAATTTAAAGTGAGAGGTTGTGTAACCTATTCCAGATAATCATCCACCGTTATGAAACGTCCGTCACCTGTTATCGTCAATCGCAATATATAAATAGTCGCTTTTCTTGATATTTATTGTTATATTATTTGTAAATAATCTTAAACTTGAAGCATCTGCCTCAACCTTGGTGACGCCGGATAACTTGTGAGTAAATAACAATTTATCATTTACATTTTTAGAAATAGATACTGTATTCTCATATGTTGAAATAACATTAATCATTTCGACGTTATTTATCGAAATAGAATACATAATCTCTCCAGCCTCTTCATCAATAATATTTACCGGGTCTGCTTGAAAAAATTCAAACAAATCCTCTTCATTCATATTAATGAACATTATAATCACCTCTTATAGAATTATTAAATGCATTTACATATGTTTTGGATATACCTTTATAACTTTACCTTTATCATTCACTATTACTATTAAATCTTTTGATTCATGTACTAAAGTATTTAACATTCTACCTTGGACAGGTTTTGTATGAGGTAATTAACGCTAAAAAACTTAATATAATCCCGGAAAATATTTTTTCACCGCACAAAAACTTTAATAATTTTTCCACTCGTTCAACTCTCCTTAAATTTATAATTTTAAAATCACCCTATCTTTATATTTCCTTTAGCGATCTCTGCGATCACCTCGGGAAGGATCACCCATTCCGCTTCTTCCATAACACGCTTCTGTAACACCTCCGGCGTGTCACCTTCTTTTACTTCAACTGCCTTTTGTGCGATTATCTCTCCGTTATCAAGTATCTCATCAACGAAATGTACCGTAGCTCCCGTGATCTTCACGCCTCTTTCAAGTGCCGCCTCATGTACTTTAAGACCGTAAAAACCCTTCCCCGAAAATGCAGGTATAAGAGCCGGATGGATATTGATGATCCTTCGTGAATATTTTTTTACCATCTCTTCCGGTATCTTTAACAGACATCCTGCAAGAACTATTAAGTCCGGCGCAAGTTCATCCAGCTTACCCAGAAGTGCCTTATGAAAATCATCGCGACTCTCAAAACTCTTTGGAGAAATACAAAAACCGGACACTCCGTGATTTTTCGCCCGTTCTAAAGCATACACTCCTTCATTATTACTTATAACACCCACTACTTCCGTATCGGGTATATCTCCGCTCTCCACAGCCTTTAATACAGCTTCAAGATTGGTCCCTCCACCGGATACCAAAACTGCAATCTTAAGCACAACCGTCTCCTTTCCAATATGGTTTTTACCATTCTATTTTATATATTGTCTATCAGATCATCCTTATCAACAACACCCTGACCGATGCTGTTTATGCGTTTCAAGGTCTCTTTATCCTTGATCTCTTCCTCATCTATTATACAGTTTTCAAACTTTTCAACCTTTTCCTTTATCTCATCTTCAAGACGGTTCTCTATCTTTTCAAACTCAACACGCTTTGAGACCTCTGTCAGTCTGTCGATATTCCGGCTTTCAAATACGCCTGCCCCCTTATATTCTTCATATACCGCTCTTGCTATCTCATTCAACTCCTCATTCATGTCAGCCCCTATTGACATTACAAGAGTCAGTATCCTCTCATTTATAAAAGTCCTTACCTTAACATTTTCCGGTATCATCCAGTAATCATCTCTTGTCATATTATTTATCCTCCGTTAATTCGTGTTTTTGTATGGCTCTGCGCCTTGCATCCCTGCAATATGCATTTATCTCCAGACTGTCCATATATATATCAAAAGAGTGCTTGCCCTTTTTCCTTATGTAGCCTTTTTCCCTACATGTCAGTTCTACTACATTTGTATCGCAAAAGAAATGAAACTCCAATGTGCATCGCATTATGCGGCTTTCGCCTTCGATCACCAATTCATTATGCCTGTCCGACAATGTTTCCGAATTTCTCACATTCATATCTGCACTTTTAAGTTCCTTAAGGCATTCAACAAATTCTTTGTCTCCGTCATTTTTCACTGCAATCCTTGAGATGCTGTCAGAATAATCTGTTTTGATTATCTCCTGAACGGCGTCAAGGATAAAATCGTACCTGTATTCCCATGTTGTTGAAAATTTTAACTGCATACCTTCGATGGTATTTAGTAAACTTCTGAAGATCATTGAATTTTCCCTTTTTGATGATTTATGGTTATTAGAGTATTTTACTATTACCAGGCCAAATCATCAATACGTATTATCCTTGTTTGGGGTAATTTCACTAAAACTTACCTCGATCTATATTTAAAATATCATCCGTCTTGATCCTCTCTCCACCTATGACTATCCTGTGATATATCAAATCCTTTTTTTCTACCGCTCCCACTACCGTATGTATTTCCCCGTCCTTGTAATATTCCACACATACCTTATCACCCGGATCGATGTTCAGCAGTTCGGCATTTATCAACTCAGCTTTTTCCTCGGATATTACCGGTTTTGCGATAAAGCACAGTTCCTTCTCTTTTTTCTTTAAAGCTTCATTCAGACCGGTAAGGGCCGAAAAAGGCATAAATTGTTTTGCCCGGTGTGATACCGGCATCTTTTCTCTATTCCCCACTTTTGTGCCCTCCTATCTGTCTGTTACGCTCTAAAGCGGTGGCGCCTTCCTGCAGATCCCTTGCCCTGAATACCGCACTTTTTCCGAATCTGTCCTTAATGTCTATCATGGCTTTTTGTATCTGCCTGTCTTTGTCGTCTTTTAATATATCCGCAAAGGTAAGCTGCCTGTTTTCACCGGTGAGATTATTGCAGGAAATGTTCAATCGTCGGATAAGGTGCTTTTTATCCGCTATACGGTCATACACTTCAAGTACGGGACCTATGACATCCGCATACACGTTTGACGGCGCAAGCAGGGCTGCCGTGCCACGGGAGCTTGCCCTGTAGGAATTGTGGGAATATCCTATATGCAGGGAAAAAGACTGCGAGTAAAGATTTTTCTCTGCCATTTCCAGACACATGGCATCTATCATTTCTGCCACTATGATCCGCGCTTCGTCAACATCATAATCTCTCATAAGCACCTGCCCGCTGGTCAGACTCGTATTTTTTGAATGATAATTCTTTATATCACCGATCGTGAC
>CACWUI010000113.1 GCA_902764045.1 uncultured Lachnospiraceae bacterium | reverse complement strand
ACAATCATGTTTACAGAGACAAAGACGGACAATTACAACGCGATTAACATAGGAGAAAAATTATGACAGTATATGAAGAACTTCAGGCCCGCGGTCTTATCGCCCAGGTCACCGATGAAGATGTGATAAAAGAACTGGTCAACAACGGAAAGGCCTGCTTTTATATCGGCATTGACCCCACGGCAGACTCCCTTCACATCGGACATTTTATGACACTTTGTCTTATGAAGAGACTTCAGATGTCCGGAAACAAGCCAGTTTGTCTTATGGGCGGCGGCACTGCCATGATCGGGGACCCTTCCGGCAAGACGGATATGCGTAAAATGATGACTAGGGAGACCATAGAGCACAATGTGGAATGCATAAAAAAACAGGTGTCCAGGTTTATCGATTTTTCAGGCGATAAAGCCCTTCTGGTAAATAACGCCGACTGGCTGATGGATCTTAATTACATAGAAATGCTTCGCGAGATAGGCCCTCATTTCAATGTAAATATCATGCTCAGGGCAGAGTGCTACAAGCAAAGACTTGAAAAGGGATTAAGCTTTCTTGAGTTTAATTATATGATCATGCAGGCTTATGATTTTTATATTCTGTACCAGAAATACGGCTGTAATCTTGAATTCGGCGGTGATGACCAGTGGAGCAATATGCTTGCGGGAACCGAACTTATCAGAAAAAAACTGGGTAAGGATGCCTCTGCCATGACCATACCCCTTCTTACCAATTCAGAGGGCGTTAAGATGGGAAAGACCGTCTCCGGTGCATTATGGCTGGATGAAAACAAAACCTCCGTTTATGACTTCTTCCAGTACTGGAGAAACGTGGATGATGCGGATGTGATAAAGTGCCTTAAAATGATTACTTTCCTCCCTCTTGAAGAGATAGAAGAGATGTCTCACTGGGAGGGCGCAGAGTTAAACAAAGCAAAAGAGATCCTTGCATTTGAAGTAACCAAGCAGGTGCATGGTGAAAAAAAGGCAGCTAAAGCTTTGGAGGCCGCAAGAAGCGTGTTTTCCGGCGGTGTTTCCGAAAACATGCCTGAGGTCACCCTTACCGACGATATGTTTAAAGACGGCAAGATCGACGCGGTAACTCTTGCGGTAAGCACCGGGCTGTTTTCTTCAAATTCCGATGCGCGCAGGATGATAGACCAGGGTTCCATATCGGTGAATAAAGTTAAAGTTGCCACAAAAGATGACCTTTTTGATAAAGAGCTTTTTGAGGGTGAGGTCATCTTCCAAAAGGGTAAAAAGAAGTTTGTAAAAATCCACTTATAATCATCGGAGCAGATATGGCATTTGACGGATACACGATCGCGGCAGTAAGGCATGAGCTGGAAGATAAACTGATCCGGGCAAGGGTTTTAAAGATCATACAGCCTGAGCCTGATGAACTTTATATAACATTTAAAAATGATGAAGGAACACTCAGGCTTGATATTTCAGCCAATCCTTCTTTACCCCTTATCTTTTTTACGGAGGAAAGAAAAGAGGCGCCTAAAGAAGCGCCTTCTTTTTGTATGCTTCTTCGCAAGCATCTTCAAAACGGAAGGGTTTTATCCGTGACCCAGCCGGGAATGGAGAGGGTGCTGGATATAGAAATAGAGCATATGGATGAAATGGGGGATATGACATCCAGGCATCTCGTCGCCGAATTCATGGGTAAACACAGCAATATCATTCTTGTTAATGACGAAAAGATCGTTCTTGATTCCATTAAAAGAATCCCCGGTCAGGTAAGTTCCGTAAGAGAGGTGCTTCCCGGAAGGCAGTATTTTATTCCCGGAGCGGATGAAAAAATCGATCCTTATGAGCTGACCTTTAATGCCTTCAGGAAAAAGATCGAAGCCTTTCCGGGAGAAATATATAAGGCACTGTATTTATCTGTAACAGGACTAAGTCCCATGCTTGCAAATGAGGTTTGCGAAAGGGCAGAAGTTGATGCAGATACTGATGTGTCTGCAGTGGCTTATGATTCCATGGCAGACTTGTTTAATTCATTGCTTGAGATCACATTAGAGGTTAAAAAAAATGATTTTAAATACGGCATTTATTCGGATTTTGAAAAGCTGGAATTTTCCGTCATTGCCCTTAAGCACAGGAAGCCTTCCGAAACATTTGATTGTGTAAGTGAGCTTATTACTGAATATTACAGGGAGAAGGATCAAAGAAACAGGATGTCCCAGAAGTCATCCGACCTGCGCAAGCTGGTATCCACCTATCTCGACAGGGCTTATAAAAAACGGGGTGTACAGGAGAAGGATATAAAAAAGACTGAAAACCGGGAAAAATACAGGGTTTACGGTGAGCTTTTACAGGCATACGGGTATAACACAGAGCCTGAAGCAAAAGAGATCACTGTCGGGAATTATTATGATGATAACAGACCGGTCACTATCCCCCTTGATCCCGATCTGAGTCCCCAGGAAAATGCAAGCGCTTATTTTAAAAAGTACAACAAACTTAAAAGAACCTTTGAGGCTGCAACCCTTCAGCTAAAAGAAACAAATGACGAGATAAGAAATCTGGAGTCAGTGGCAGGGGCACTGGAATTTTCCGAAACAGAAGATGATCTTTCCCAGATAAAGATGGAACTTGCCGAGCTTGGATATATCAAGGCGTCCGGTAATGATAAAAAGAAACAGGTTGCTTCCGTGCCGTTGAAGTTTATCTCCTCGGACGGGTTTGAGATCTATGTAGGAAAGAATAATTACCAGAATGAAGAAGTAACATTTAAGATCGGCGCTCCCGATGACTGGTGGTTTCATGCGAAAAATATTCCCGGATCCCATGTGATATTAAAAAGCGGAGGGAAAGATGTGCCTGACAGAGCCTTCGAAGAAGCGGCTGCAGTCGCGGGCCATTTTTCCAAAGCAGGAGGACAGAAGAAGGTGGAGGTGGACTACACCTTAAGGAAGGAGATAAAAAAACCTCCGGGAGGCGCGCCGGGGTTTGTGATCTATCATACGAATTATTCCATGATGGCAGGCACGGATATAAGCGGATTACATAAAGTTTGATATTTTGAAGATTATTTGTTAAAATATGCTTTAATTCAATTTTGGGAGAGCAGTATCTGTATGAACGACAAAGGCTTACTTATGATCATTTCCGGATTCTCCGGTACGGGGAAGGGCACTGTTGTAAACCGTCTTCTGGAAAAATACGGCGATTTTTATGCTCTTTCCATCTCGGCTACAACCCGCAACCCCAGAGAGGGTGAGGTCCACGGCCGGGAATACTTCTTTAAGACAACCGCAGAATTTGAAGCAATGATAGCAGACGGCGAGCTTATTGAATACGCCAGATACGTCGACAACTATTACGGAACCCCTAAAACTTATGTTGAAGAAAGACTGGAAGAGGGGTGTAACGTTATTCTCGAAATTGAAATACAGGGCGCATTAAAGGTGAAAAAGATCTTCCCCGAAGCGGTTCTGATATTCTTATTTCCGCCAAGTGTGGAGGAACTTGAAACCAGACTGAAGACCCGAGGCACCGAAACCCTTGACATCATTCACGAAAGGATGGCAAGGGCCTGCAAGGAAATAGACAGTGCCTATGACTATGATTATGTTGTTATCAATGACACAGTAGAGAACTGTACGGATACCATACACGGGATCATTAATACCGAAAAACTCAAGGTGTCACGTCAGAAGGATTTCATAAAGAAGTTACAGGATGACCTTAAAGGACATTACTGTTAAGCATTAAAGAAAGGACAAAAAACATGCTGCATCCATCATATACCGAACTAATGGAAAGAATAAACAAAGACGTTGAGGAGGGAGCTACTCCCGTTGTACAGAGCCGTTACTCAATCGTAAAAGCCACTGCCAACAGAGCAAAGCAGATAATCGAGGCCCGTGCTCTCGAGGAGAGGGTAAGCAAGATCCTTTCCACCGGTTCAGAACCCGGCGGTCCCGAAGCCACGGTAAACATGTCAAAGGAAGACATCATTACATTAAGAAAGGGAACACCTCTTATCGCTGATTCTGATGAGAGAAAGCCTCTTTCCGTTGCGGTAGAGGAGCTTTATGACGGATATCTTACTCTTACCGAGAGTTCGGAGGAATAATGGAAAAAACGATTATTTTTGATGATTTAAACATTTCAAAAGAGCTTAAAAAAGCCCTTCACGACATGGAATTCGTGGAGGCCACGCCTGTTCAGAGCCAGAGCATTCCTTATGTTCTTTCGGGAAGGGATGTTGTGGCACAGGCCCCCACGGGAACGGGTAAAACCTGTTCTTTTGGTATACCAATTATCGAAAAGACAGAACCGGGAGAGAGAGCCATTGGCTCTCTTATTCTTTGTCCCACAAG
>CACWUI010000112.1 GCA_902764045.1 uncultured Lachnospiraceae bacterium | reverse complement strand
GCCTGCCGAACCATATTGTGGGCAAGGGAGTTATCAAAGAATTAAAAAATCAGTATCCTGATTCGAATATCGTGGCCATCGATTTTGACCCCGGCGCCTCCGAGGTCAATCAGGTGAATCGTATCAAACTGATGCTTACTACGGCTAAAAACAAGATAAAGGCGAAGCAGATGTCGGAGAAGAAATGATCCCGTAGGGGACAGTTTTCAGTCTCCCTGAAGGGAGACAAAAAACCGTCCCCCGGTCCCTCGAAAACCGTCCTCCCGGCTTCTGTGACAATCAAAAAGGAGACAGAGAACGAATCTCTGTCTCCTTTTATCATATGATGATATTATGCACGTTCTACTTTACCTGAACGAAGGCAGGAAGTACATACATACATCTTCTTTGTCTGTCCGTTCTGTTTTACTCTTACGGACTTGATATTGGGTTTCCAAACTTTATTGGATCTTCTGTGTGAGTGACTTACCGCATTTCCGAAATGAACGCTCTTGTCACATACCTCACATTTTGCCATGCCTTTAGCACCTCCTAACGCTTCGCTTTTCTTAAATCACATGGGTGGTATTATATCAAATGCCTGATATTTTTGCAAGGTTTTTTTTTTAGTTTCCTGAAAGCCGTCCCCCCGGCTCATAAGCAATAATTATTTTATCTGCCCGGAAAGCGCGCCTTCAGCCTCCGCCAGCATCTTATCGATCCCCGCCGGATCCTTGCCGCCTGCACGGGCCATGTTCGGGCGTCCGCCACCGCCTCCGCCTACTATAGGCGCAAGTTCTTTAATAAGGTTTCCTGCATGAGCTCCTGCATTAACAGCTGCATCCGTAGCCATGGCAAGAAGGCTTACCTTTCCCTCCTTTTCACCGGCAAGAAGCACTACGCAGGAATCCGCCTTGGTTTTAAGCTTATCACCTAAGTTAAGAAGAGCATCTCCTTCCACATCGGAAAGCTTAGCAGTAAAAAGCTTAACACCCTTTACATCAGCTTCCTGTACGGAATCACCAAGGGCCTGCCCTGCAAGCTTTGCTTTCATGCTCTCGTTTTCGGACCGCAGTTTCTTTAGTTCTTCCTGCATAGCCTCTATCTTTGTCACAAGACTGGCGCTGTCGGTCTTTGCCGCTTCCGAAGCCTCATTTATCTCGGTCTCAAGCTTGTCGTAATATTCTCTCAGAGCCCTGCCAGTCAAAGCCTCTATACGCCTTACCCCGGCAGCTATGCCCGACTCTGAGATGATCTTAAACAGAGCGATATTCCCTGTATTCTTCACATGGGTTCCGCCGCAGAATTCCTTAGAGAAATCCCCCATGGTGACCACACGCACCTTTTCGCCGTACTTCTCGCCGAAAAGCGCCGTAGCTCCTGTCTTTCTGGCTTCATCGATACTCATGATATCAGTGGAAACAGCCTCACCCTTTGCGATCTCTGCATTTACAAGTTCTTCTGTTTTCCTGATCTCCTCAGGTGTCATAGCCTGGAAATGTGAAAAGTCGAATCTGAGCCTGTCCGGTGATACCAGGGAGCCGTGCTGCTCCACATGTGACCCCAGAACGTTCTTCAGTGCTGCGTGCAGCAAATGGGTAGCAGAATGGTTCTTACAGGTATCAGCCCTGAGGGATGAGTCTACTGCAAGATGGACATTTTCTCCATTACGTATCATTCCCCTGGATACATATCCTACGTGGCCTACCTTTCCGCCTTTTAAGGGGATAGTTGATGTAACCGTAAACTCTCCGTCTGTACCGGTGATCACTCCGGTATCTCCTTCCTGACCACCCATCGTTGCATAAAAAGGTGTGGCAGGCAGGATAACGGTTCCGTGTTCACCTTCAGATAATGCCTCAACGATCTCATCGTCTATGTAAATGTTCTTGTCATCATCAGGATGTGCAACAGTCATAACAGTAATGCTACTGTTGCCTTCCAGACCGTCGTACCCTGTGAACTCGGATGTAATACCGGGATCAATGGTGTCAAATACCGTCTCCTCAGCCCCCATATAGTTGGTAGCATTCCGTGCCTCACGCGCTTTCTTCCTCTGCTCCTCCATCTCAGCCTTAAAGCCCTCTTCATCGATAGACATGCCGTCATCCTCAAGGATCTCTGCAGTAAGATCCACAGGGAATCCGTATGTATCGTAAAGTTTAAACACGCTTGAGCCGTCAAGAACCGTTTTGTTCTCTGCCTTAAGTTTTTCCTGCATCTCCTTCAGAATAGACAGACCGGAATCTATGGTATTATTGAAATTCTCCTCTTCACGCTGTATGACCTCAAGGATAAATTTCCTCTTTTCATCAAGCTCCGGATAACCATCCTTAGAACCTTCTATCACAGTGGTCGCAAGATCAGCCAGGAATTTATCCTCTATCCCAAGAAGCCTTCCATGTCTTGCGGCTCTTCTTAAAAGTCTCCTTAAAACATAGCCTCTTCCCTCATTTGAAGGCATGATGCCGTCACTGACCATAAATGTCACAGACCTGATATGATCAGTTACAACCCTCATGGAAATATCTGTCTGTTCGTCCTGCTTATACTCTTTTCCGCAAAGCTTGCTTACATGGTTCCTGAGGGCAAACAATGTATCCACATCAAATATGGAATCTACATCCTGCACAACTACTGCAAGACGTTCCAGACCCATACCCGTATCTATGTTTTTCTGTTCAAGCTCCGTATAGTTATTATTCCCGTCATTATTGAACTGGGTAAATACATTGTTCCAGATCTCCATGTATCTGTCACATTCACAGCCTACGGTACAACCGGGTTCCCCGCATCCGTACTTCTCACCACGATCATAATATATTTCCGAACAGGGTCCGCAGGGTCCTGCACCATGCTCCCAGAAATT
Source organism: uncultured Lachnospiraceae bacterium (assembly GCA_902764045.1). Classification (GTDB taxonomy): domain Bacteria; phylum Bacillota; class Clostridia; order Lachnospirales; family Lachnospiraceae; genus UBA4285. The sequence goes on along the minus strand of CACWUI010000112.1, from coordinate 1,532 downwards.
ATCTTCTTTTCCGAAACGGAAGATCCTCTCCGGAGCAATGCCTATCTCTTTATTCCAGATCTCAAAAGCCTCGTCGTCATCCACATAAACCGAAGGATACAGTCTGTCGGGGTCAAGTCCTACAACCTCAGTCAGAAACTCCCAGGACCAGTGGATGGCCTCTGTCTTAAAATAATCACCGAAAGAAAAATTGCCCAGCATCTCGAAAAAAGTACCGTGACGTGCCGTCTTTCCAACGTTTTCAATATCTCCGGTCCGTATGCATTTCTGGCATGTGGTGACCCTTCTTCTGGGTGGTATCTCCTGCCCCGTAAAATAAGGCTTTAATGGCGCCATACCCGAATTTATAAGCAGAAGGCTGTTGTCATTATGAGGGACTAAAGAAAAGCTTTTCATCCTGAGATGATCCTTGCTCTCAAAAAAGCTTAAGAACATTTCCCTAAGCTCGTTAACTCCTCTGAATTCTACTTCCTTTCCCATATATTCCTCCTTCTATCTCCACACGCCCGTCTGCGTAAACTCCTCAGCCCGCTTGCGTGCTTTCTGTATTATCTCACTATCATACCCAAGATTATCCAGCAGGGCAATAGCATTTCTTGTTGTTGCAGGGCCTTCCAGTATCTTATATGAAAACTCTACGCCGGAGTCGGTCATTTCCTCGCGGAAATGGTAATTGGTGTAATCCGATTCCAAAAGCTTTGTAAGCTCAATATCATGTGTGGCAGCAAAGGTAAGGGCGTTCATACGGCTTAAGTTCTCCAAAATAGCGCTTGATGCAGCTATACGCTCAACCGTATTGGTACCTCTGAGCACCTCATCCACAAAGCATATGACCGGCGCTCCGTCTTCCTTTGCCGCCGCGTCAATGATCCTTTTCAGACTCTTTATCTCCACCATATAGTAACTTCCGCCTGCCGCCAGATCATCTCGCAACGACATGGAAGAATAAACACGGTAAACAGGCGCCCTGTAGCTTTCCGAAAGGGATGTGGCAAGGCACTGTGAAAGGATCGCATTTAATGCCACAGATTTCAGGAATGTGGATTTACCCGAGGCATTGGAGCCTGTAATGAGAATATCCTTTTCATCTCCCTTTTCTATAACTAAAGAATTCGGCACCGCATCCTCTATAAGCGGATGAATGACGCCTTTAAGTTCGAAGGCGGTCTCCTCTTCCTCCCCTGCCGTACCCGAGGCGGGCGGGAAGGAGTATGACCTGTTTCTGCGCTGCCTGCGCAGAGTCGAGATGCTTTTTGACCGGGACGGAATCCGCCCCGAACTGGAGGAGTCGGCGCTTCTGCGGCGGGCGCTTCTCTGTTACGGTGGAGAGGAGAGCTACCTGCTGCCATCCGGCCGGACGCGCCTGTGCTTTCTTGACAGCACGGACCGGGACTTCGGCTTCCGCCGCCTGCTGTGGGAGGAAAATGACGGCCGGCGGGCGCTTTTCCTGCGGCTTCTGGACGACCTGGATGAAAACCAGCCCGCGGCGCCCCAGCTGCAGCGGATCATCTCGCGGAAGGTCTTCCGCGGCG
>CACWUI010000111.1 GCA_902764045.1 uncultured Lachnospiraceae bacterium | reverse complement strand
CTCTTACAAGAGCCGTGGCAGATGCGGTCAGCATTCCCGTGGTTGCTTCGGGCGGCGCCGGAAGCAAAGAAGACATTCTCGAAGCCTTTACAGAAGGTCATGCGGCAGCAGCCCTTGCGGCATCCCTTTTCCACTTTAAGGAGCTTGGTATCAGAGAATTAAAAGAGTATCTTAAAGAAAACGGCATACAGGTTGATCTGAAGGAAGATGAGTGATCATGCCGGGAATAAGTAATGACTGGCTTGACGCTTTAAGCCCCGAGTTTGCAAAGCCGTATTACGGAGATCTTTATAAAAGAGTGGTTGAGGAGTACAGCACACAAACCGTATTTCCGCCTAAGGATCACATTTTCAACGCTTTTCATCTGACACCCTTAAGTCAGGTAAAGGTAGTGATCCTGGGACAGGATCCTTATCACAATTACGGACAGGCGCACGGCCTGTCTTTTTCGGTTCAGCCGGGAACGGAGATACCTCCCTCCCTTATGAATATTTATAAAGAATTGCATGATGATCTGGGATGCTACATACCCAATAACGGTTATCTGCAAAAGTGGGCAAATGAAGGAGTATTGCTCCTTAACGCGGTACTGACGGTAAGAGCGCATCAGGCAAATTCACATAAAGACATTGGCTGGGAAGAATTCACGGATGCTGCGATCAAAGCGGTGAATGCCCAGGACAGGCCGGTTGTGTTTTTGCTTTGGGGCGCTCCTGCAGGGAAAAAGGCGGCACTCCTTGATAACCCGAAGCACATGGTTTTAAAGGCACCCCATCCCAGTCCCCTTTCTGCTTACAGGGGATTTTTCGGATGCAGACATTTTTCGCAGGCCAATGAATTTTTAAAAAAGAACGGAGCCGAGCCGGTTGACTGGCAGATTGAAAATATTTGATTATTTGAGGTGGAAATGAATATAACGGTTTATTGCGGGTCTAAAAAACCCAAAAACCCCGAATTTGTAAAAGCCGCAGAGGAGTTGGGGCATTTTATCGGAAGCAACGGTCACAAGCTTGTTTACGGCGGTGCCGACAGTGGGCTTATGGGTATTCTGGCAAATGCGGTACTGGCAGAAGGCGGGGAAGTTTACGGTGTTTATCCCAAAAACCTTGAAGGTATTGAAGCCAAGCACCCCCGGCTGACACGTCTTTTTATCACCACAGACATCCCAAGAAGAAGATTAAAGATGATAGAAATGGGGGATGTTTTTGTGGCTCTCCCGGGAGGCCCCGGAACCTTTGAAGAAATGTCTGAGATCATATCTTTAGTCAGGATAGATCAGCTGAAGGGAAGGTTTATAGGGCTGAATATCGACGGTTATTACAATGACTTTATCAGACAGCTTGATAAGATGCTGGAAGAGGAGTTTATCACCCGGGATGAAAGAGACAGGATCGTTTTTGCCGGCAGCGTGGAAGAACTGGAGAAGATGATATAAAGTTGCAAAGAAACTCCGCAAATAGTATAATTTCCTGTATATGTAAAGATGTAAGGAGGATTGATCATGCAAGGGCGGATAAAAGGAAAACTGGGTCGTATATCTATTTCCTCAAGCGTTATTGCACAGTATGCCGGATCGGCAGCTGTGGAATGCTTCGGGATCGTAGGTATGGCTGCATTCAGCATGAGGGACGGTCTTGTAAGACTCCTGAGCGGAAAGAGCCTTACCAAAGGCGTTAAGGTTGTTATCGACAACGAGAATAAGATTACCATTGATTTTCACGTGATCATAGCATACGGGGTAAGCATTATGACCGTTGCCGACAATCTTATCGAAAATGTGAAGTACAAAGTTCAGGAAGTTACCGGACTTGATATAAAAAAGATCAATGTTTACGTAGAAGGCGTCAGGGTTATTGACTGACACAGGAATGGAGGAATAAGTGGCAATGAAAAGTATTGATGCCGCGATGGTCAGGAAGATGTTCCTTACGGGGGCAGAAAGACTTGATTCTCAAAAAGAAAAGATTAATGATCTGAATGTATTCCCTGTTCCTGACGGCGATACAGGCACAAATATGTCCATGACCATTATGTCTGCAGCAAGGGAGGTTTCGGATCTTGAGGGTGCCGATATGGAAAGCCTTGCAAGAGCCATAGCTGCAGGCTCTCTTCGCGGAGCAAGGGGAAATTCCGGAGTTATCTTCTCCCAGCTTTGCAGAGGCTTTACGAAGGAAATGGAAGGCTGTGAAAGCCTTGATGTGCATGTGATAGCAAAGGCTGCCCACCATGCCTGCGAGACGGCTTATAAGGCGGTCATGAAGCCCAAGGAAGGGACCATCCTTACCGTTGCTAAAGGGATCGCCGAAAAGGCCGGTGAGGTGTCGGAGACTACCGATGATGTGATCGATGCGGTAACCCAGATCGCATCATATGCGAAGGAGGTTCTTGAAAAGACACCCGACATGCTTCCTGTTCTTAAAGAGGCCGGAGTAGTGGATTCCGGGGGACAGGGGCTTGTTTGTGTGCTTTACGGATTTTTGGATGCTCTTACGGGGAAAGTAAGTGAGCCTGAAATTGTTTCAAAGGCAACAGGCAACGCTTCTTCCATGGGCAAAAAAGCAAAGATCGCCGATGATCTGGAGATCACTTTCGGGTATTGTACGGAGTTTATTATTCTCCTCAGCAGGGAATTTACCGAAAAAGACGAAGAGGAATTTAAGGCTTTCCTGAATTCCATAGGTGATTCCATAGTGTGCGTGGCACTGGATGATGTGGTTAAGATCCACGTGCATACCGACCATCCCGGTGAGGCATTTGAAAAAGGCCTTACTTACGGTCAGCTTACAAACATGAAAGTTGACAACTTAAGGGAAGAAGTAGAGGAAAACAGGGTGGTATCTGACAAGGAAGTTGCTGCGGCCCAAAAAAATGACAAGCCGGCTGCAAAAACACCTAAACCTCTGACGGAGAATGCAAAAGAGGTGGCGTTTGTTCCCGTGGTTTCAGGAAGCGGTCTTTCCGACATATTTACCGATATGGGTGCCGACGGCATAGTAGAGGGCGGTCAGACCATGAATCCCAGCACCGACGATATTTTGGCGGTAATAGAACAGGTTGATGCAAAGACCATTTTCATTTTGCCCAACAACAGCAACATTATCCTTGCGGCTTCCCAGGCGGCAGAGCTTGTAAGGGGACGGAAGGCAGTGGTCATACCCACTAAGACCGTTCCCCAGGGAGTGTCTGCGGTAGTTTCATTTGACCCCACCGCAGACGAAGCATCTAATACTGAGGCCATGAATGAAGCCATAGGTCTTGTAAAGAGCGGGCAGATCACTTATGCGGTGCGTGATACCAGCATAGAGGGCATAAATGTACAGGAAGGTGACTACATTGCCATAAACGACAACGGTCTCGCGGCCTCCGATGCCGATATAAACGATGTGATGTTTTCCATGCTGGATGGTATGGTGGATGAGTCATCTGAGCTTATCACCCTGTATTTCGGCGAGGATGTGTCAGAGGAAGACGCTGTCCGTATGGAGAAAATGATCCAGGAAAAGTATCCCGGGATAGAGACGGATCTGCAGAACGGCTCACAGAATATTTATTATTATATAGTTTCTGTTGAATAACGGGGCGTACATATGAATATAAGGGATCTTAAAGGAATAGGCCCCAAAAAGGCCGAACTTTTTAACAGGCTTTCCATATACAACACTCATGATCTTCTGGAGTTTTATCCAAGAGATTATGAGGTGTATGAAAAGCCTGTTTTTATTAAGGACATAACCCGGCATGACTTGGGGAAAATCATCGCAGTTGACGGTGCAGTGGCAGGCAGGGCAAATGTTTACCGTGCCGGAAGATATTCCGTGACCACGGTGCTTGTTAAAGACTTCGAGGGCCGGGGCATTAAGTGTAAATGGTTTAATATGCCGTATATAAAAAAGTCACTTATGCTCCGTGCAAGATACGTTTTTCGGGGATATCTTTCCTCAAAGGACGGAGAATATGTGATAGAGCAGCCCCGGTTGATAAAGTGTGACAGCTATGAGGATATGCAGGGCAGGCTTCTTCCCGTATATCACCTGACAAAAGGACTTTCCGGCAATACCGTGATCGCTGCTGTCAGGGCGGCCCTTGAGGCGGAAGGAGATATGACCGATCCGTTGCCGGAGGAACTCAGACGGAGATATGATCTTTGCAGGAGAAGAGAGGCTGTCTGCGGGATACATTTTCCGGCTGATCGGGACGAGGCAAATGAGAGTTTAAAAAGAATAATTTTTGATGAATTTCTTTTCTTTGCTCTTGCGGTACTTACGAGAAAACAGGAAAACCTGGAGGCTGTATCCGGGCATAAGATCGCCTTAAATAAAAAAATCCTGGATTTTAAAAAGGGGCTGCCCTACAGGCTTACCGGAGCACAGGAGAAAGCCTGGGAGGCGGTGAGCCGGGATATGGCCTCCGAC
>CACWUI010000110.1 GCA_902764045.1 uncultured Lachnospiraceae bacterium | reverse complement strand
ACCACATCCAGCCATTCTTTGGCAGTGATCTTTTTCAGCTCCTTTTTGTAATATACAAGGGCATCGTAAATAGGTACCGTCCCCAGCATGGCAGGGCATTTTGAGGAAATATGTCGTCTGAACGAGCTTGTGTCTCCGCATGAACTAAGGTCCATTATTGCCTCGGCACCATACTTTACCGCCATATCCACTTTTTGGTATTCCACCTCCCAGTCCTCAGCGTCACGTGAGGCCCCGAGATTTACATTTATCTTGGTGGTCAGGGCATGACCGATACCATTGGGATCAAGGGCCGTATGATTTTTATTTGCCGGGATTATCACCTGTCCCTTTGCTATAAACTCACGCAGCTTTTCCGGTTCCATATGTTCTTTTGCGGCAACCTTTTTCATTTCCTCAGTAATGATGCCCTGCTTAGCCGCATCCATTTGTGTTGTAAAATTTCTCTCCATACTTCCTACTCCGTTTTTTAAAAAAAGATAAGATGCGGGAAGCACCTTATCTTAAAAAGTCTGTCCTATGCTTCCTACGCCGGCATTATCCGTATCAGGTCAATTAAACGCTGAATGGTTCAGTGTTTAACATAAGGGTCGAAGTTGATAACTTCCTCTCAGCCCGCACACGAGCTCCCCTGTTTTATTTGTTCTAATCTACCACTTATCGACCACACAGTCAAACGAAATAATCCTGTCATGATCATCCTGTTCTTGCCAACCCGCATTTCAGATGTTATTTTATTATTCTGAAATTTTTCAGACAGGAAGATGAATTACATGTTCAGAATGTGGTGTAAATTATACGATGACGACGGTCATCTCATAAAAGATCTGGTTGAAGAGAATCCCGGGGACATGAACCGTACCCGCAAGGTCCTTGACGGCCTAAGCAGTGCCTGCAGGCAGTTCGATCTGGCAGAACCCGTATGGCTCGATTCCAACATCCGGGAATTCAAACAGCATTCAAAAACACGCTTCCGTAAAGATAACTTTATGGAAAGCGTGGATTTTGAATATATGGAGATACATGTGATCGAGGAAGATTGAAAAACCGGGGCAAAATTGTCCTCATTCTGTTCTTCTGTCGGTTGATGACCGGCATGAATTTTAACCTTCGTATTCGCCATGGTAAACCCTCCCTCCTAAACTTATTGTTTAATAATATTTTTATAAATGCCGTTATCTCTGTGTGTTATACTGACATCACGGCATTCGCTGTATCTATCTATGGTATTCACCATAATCTCCTAATGTATAAGCATTTTAAGATAATTATGTAATTACGTGATTGACCTATATATATATATCAGTATATACTTTTATCAGGAGGTGATAATCTTATGGATACTGCCAAGATATTTACAAACGGTGGTTCTCAGGCTGTGAGACTGCCAAAAGACTGCCGCTTTGATGATAACGAAGTTTATATTAACCATATCGGAAATGTTGTTATGCTGGTTCCCAAGAGCGACCCATGGGGTTCTTTTATCATGGGTTTAAATATGTTTACGGAGGATTTTTTACAGGATGGGATCGATGATTTACCTGTCCGGGAAATTGAAAAAAAATGAAATATATGTTGGATACCAATATAATTATTTACGCAAAATCCAAAAGTTCCGAGGAGGTTCTTAAACGTTTCAAAAGATATTCGCCGCATGACATGTGTATTTCTTCCATCACCCTGGCCGAGCTTGAGTATGGTGTGGAAAAAAGTTCCAAGCCCACGCAGAACAGACTGGCACTCATGGTCTTTTTGTCGAATATTGAAGTAATGCCTTTTGAATGCAAGGCTGCCGCGGAATACGGCAGGATCAGAAGTAATCTCGAAAAAAAAGGGCAGCTGATCGGAGCAAACGATATGCTCATAGCCGCCCATGCCAAATCACTTAGTCTCACTCTTATTACCAATAACACAAGAGAGTTTTCAAGGGTTGAAGGATTGATGTTAGAAGATTGGGTGTAGACTCATTCTGTTTGTTTGCATCGATATTCCAGATTGGAATATCGATACTTCTTCTTTTATAATAAATCACCGTATGGGACGAAATTATCCCAAACGGTGTTTTCCATTATAAAGACTTTTTGATACAAGCCCCTGATCATTAACAGGAGACAGGGGGACGCAAAAGCTGTCTCCATGACTATGTTTTTACTTCACACTATTCTCCAGCGTATTCAATGTTTTTTCTCCTACAGCATACTTTCCTCCAAATACATATCCCCTGCTTATCGTCTTCTTATAAGCTTTCGGGAAGGTTGCGTTTAAGTTTGCCTGATCATCTGCGAGGACCAATACCGATCTGTTTTTCCCGCAAAGTGCAGCGCCTGCAAGAGCATCAGGGAAATTCTGGCTTGTTGCAACTCCCATTTTGTTTGCGTTCAGTCCGTTTTTAATTCCCCATTCTGCTATCTTCTTGCTGGTCTCTACCGCATTATTCCCCCAGAGTCTTGTCTTTATCTTCATGCCGGCAGATTTCAGCTGCTTCTCAACATTATCCGTTACCGCAGCTTTACCGCCTACGATGATCACATTCTTAATTCCCAGTTTTTTCATGGCATCTGTAACGGATTTATTAAGAGATGTGCCGTTGCTTGCAAGAAGGCCCGGATAGTTTTTTGCATAAGCAATGGGCGCTATGGACATGGCATCATAAAACGATCTGTTTGTTGCTATGATCGCCGTACCGTCTTTCCATCTCCCTTTACCTGCCAATGCAAGCTTAGCACTTGTATCCGCACTGTCTTGTCCGTATAACCTTTTGGGTGCGGTTCCTGTTGCAGACTTGATCGAAGACACCACCTTTTCAGAAACGGCGTAAGGACCACCGGCTACATATATCTTTTTAGTTTTAAGCCTTTTTAAAACATCTTTAGCCTGTGTTGAAAGCGTCTTTCCGTCCGTAAGCACGACAGGGGCATTTTCTAACCCCGCAAGCCCTGATGCCGCAAGGGCGTCCTGAAAGTTTGTGCCTGTTGCAACAACGACAGTTCCACCCGTCTTTGTGAAGCCCTCGTCTATGATCGCTTTCATAGTATCATAACATCCCTGACCCCAGAGACGCTTCCAGATCTCATCGACAGTGATCTTGCAGTTTGCTGTCTTACCTCCGTCTTTTGTCTTTACGGTTATGGTGGCTGTTCCGGGATTTACTGCTTTTACGTTACCGTTTCCGTCAACCGTTGCGACACTCGTGTTACTGCTGGTAAGGGTTACACCTTTATCGGTGGCGTTTGAAGGCGAAACAGTTGGCGTAAGTTTTAATGTACTGTTTTTAGTTAATGTTTCGTTTGTACTATTTAACTTGATCCCGGTTACGGGAACATTCTTTGCCTTGACTGTGACCTTACATGTGGCGGTTTTGGCACCGTCTTTTGTCTTAACAGTTATAGTCGCAGTTCCGGGTTTTACTGCTTTTACATTACCGTTTGCATCTACCTTTGCTACACCTGTGTTACTACTGCTCCAGGTTACTGTTTTGTTGGTGGCGTTCGCCGGACTTACTGTTGATGTGAGTTTTAATGTGCTTCCTGCTGTTACAGTTGCTGTGGTTTTATTTAGCTTAACACCTGTCACTGCTACTGTTTTTGCCTTGACCGTGACCTTACATGTGGCAGTCTTGCCACCGTCTTTGGTTTTTACTGTTATTGTTGCGGTTCCGGGCTTTATTCCTTTTACATTACCATTAGAATCTACGGTCGCAACTTTTGTATTATTGCTACTCCAAGTTACTGCCTTATTGGTGGCATTAGCAGGACTTACTGTTGATGTAAGTTTCAATGTACTTCCTGCTGTTACAGTCGCTGTTGTTTTGTTTAATTTAACGCCTGTTACTGCTACTGTCTTTGCCTTGACTGTGACCTTACATGTGGCGGTTTTGGCACTGTCTTTTGTCTTTACAGTTATAGTCGCAGTTCCGGGCTTTATTCCTTTTACATTGCCCTTTGCGTCAACTGTCGCCACACCAGTATTACTGCTACTCCAGGTAACACCTTTGTTGGTTACATTAGCCGGACTTAATGTTGCTGTGAGTTTTACGAAATTCCCCTCTGTAATCTCTGCCTTTTTTTTATTTAAAGACACACCTTTTAATGCTATAGTCTTTGATTTGACCGTAACCTCACATATTGCGTACTTATTGCGTCCATCATTACTCTTTACAGTAATATCTGCATAACCAGGTTTTATAGCTTTTATTGTACCATTAACATCAACCGTTACAACTTCAGTGTTACTACTGGTAAATGTTATGCCATTGTCTGTAACAAATGGACTTATATCTAATTGTTTTTTTTCACCCTCTTGAACAGAGATTGCTCCCTTATCAAGAGCAACATAATAATAACAATAGTTATTATATTGGTCTGCAACGACTATAGTAGTTTCAACTGTATTTCCGGTATTGGTTGTAGCATAAATAATCGCCGTACCAGAGCTAATACCTTTACTACTCACCGTAGCTACATTTTCATTAGAACTTCTCCAAAATTTAACCTTTTTATCTTTATTTTCTGTCGGATAAAAAACGGCATTAAGCGTTAATGAATCCCATACTCCCAGTCTGCAACTCAAAATCCTTTCACCTTCAGGTGTATATTTATCTATGGATTTTATTTCTACATACATGTTTTCAGCATATAAATCTATTTTGCCACCATGGACACCATTATTGTATAAACTTCTTTCTAAATATCCATTTTCATCAAATTCATCATAAGAAATTTTCACAATATTGTTTTCTTTGAAAACGGTCTTTCCGTTTTTAAATTTCCAATTAATATTATTTGCATTTTCTGGTGGTTCAACATATGTGTCACCCTTATAAGCATAATTCAGTCTAGTTGCAGCTTTATTGCTAACTCCGCCGACAGAAACAAAATTGGTTGTTGCTTCTCCACTTTGATTCATTTCACCTTCAACATATTCCACTAAATTTTTATAATGAAATACTATGTCAACTTTTACAGGCGCTTTAAAAAATATTGTTTGACTAGGTTTTGTTCCTTTACTGACACTACTACTATTATTACCAGCATCACCTCCAGTATTGTCCTTGTCTTTTTTCCACTGCGCGTTAACTGTCATATCTCCTTGAACAACCGCTGCATTATTGTCCCACCCAACGAAAGTATATCCTGCTTTAGATGGTACTGAAGGTGCTGTTGCAGAAGCTCCGTGTCTAACTTCTTCAGTTTTAAGTATCCTTCCCATTCCATCAGTAAAAGTCACTGTATAATATTTATTAATCTTTTGATTTTCCAGTTCTTTTTCATATTTTCTTATAGCTGCCACTAAAGAATTAAAATATTCAGAACCTTTTTCCATTTGTCCATTATCATAAGTAGCCTGATTTCTTAAATATTTTTCTTCAGCTAATGCAGCTTGATACTCGGAATTATTTGTAATTTCAGGATAGACTGAAGCAAGCACGGAAGTATTACTTAAAACAAAAACTGAAATGCTTATAATTCCAATCAGTATCATGGGGATAAGTTTTTTAATTTTTATCTTCATTTCAATCAACTCCTATTCTTACATTTTATACCGCACAGGATTAGCAGCGCCCTTTTCTCTGTATTTTTCAGGTATCATCTTTCCTTTAAACAAATTCATAATTTCTTCAGGCACCTTATCCTTTTTATCAAACATATATCTTTTGGGGTTATCGTTATCCTGGTACCACTTATCTACAGCAAAAACATCTTTAACTATTCCATTGCATACAGCCAGTACATAAGGAATTTTTTCAATTTTTTTCTTATTAACCTTCCAGCTTTTTCTTACAGATTCATATACGCTTCCGTATGTATCTATGGTTTCCTGACGAATTTTTATTATGCAGTAATCTATATCATTGTCATCATCAAATGATTCTGCGGACAAATTTTCTTGTAGCGTCTTTGCATTACACACACCTCGTTCTGCGGCGTACCCACTTTGAACATTTGTAAGTCCGGGAAAACAATCAATAAGTGCTGCTTCAACTTCTTTTGCCTCTTCTTCAGTAAGACCATAACGCTGGATAATATGTATGACCTCCAAACCCGAGGCAATGATCTCCTTTATCTGTGCGAGTTTATCGGACACTTCATCTGCAAAATCTTTTGCACCATTTTCCACATCATCCTGAAATGTTTCTTTAGAGTACTTCAAAGCGCCTTTTACATGGTCATATACACGGTTTCCCTGCCCCCGCCCCACATAAAAGGTTTGACCGTCTCGTGGATCGATCAGCCGGTAAACATAACAACCGATCTGTTCTATTACTTTATCTGAAAATCGTTCCTTCTTTTCTTCCATAAAAACATCCTCCTTTTGTAGCGTCTATAACTCTATTGTTGAATGCAGAAATATTGTTATTAATAATCTGTCACACTAACATTATAGAGTTTATGACTCTATATATCAAGTTTTTTGGGATTTTATGACATCATGAGAAGCAGATTATTTTACCTATGATTGGAGATGCCGTTTTGAATTACAGAGACCGTATCAGGGCATTACGAGAGGATCACGATCTGACTCAGACGGATGTGGCGAATTTGCTGCATGTGGGACAGAAAACATACAGTGACTATGAACTTGGTATCACCCGTATCCCTGTGGATTCACTGATTATTCTGGCAAAGCATTATAATGTGAGTATGGATTTTATTTGCGGGTTGACGGATGAATATTAAAACGGCTTCTCATTTTTTATAATAAAATACCGTATGGGCCAAAATTATCCCATACGGTGTTTTTTCATTTTAAACCCCACCGTTTCTCACATGTTCTATGGCATGTTTAAACTGGGTCTCGTAAAGGGTCTTGTATACCCCGTCAAGGGAAAGCAGTTCCCTGTGGGTTCCCTGCTCTTTTATTATCCCGTCCGATACCACAAGGATCTTATCCGCCTTAAGGATCGTGGAAAGCCTGTGGGCGATAACTATGCTTGTGCGCCCCACCATAAGTCTTTCCAACGCCTCCTGGATGGCATGCTCGGAGATCGAGTCCAGTGCTGACGTCGCCTCATCC
>CACWUI010000109.1 GCA_902764045.1 uncultured Lachnospiraceae bacterium | reverse complement strand
ATCTCGGACCATCCGGTTCTGCCTGCGATCTTGCTGTATACAGCGCTTGCAAGTGAATAATCATGAACCGTGGTTCCCATGCAGTAGGAAGCCGATGTTGTGGTCGATGAGCAGATCTTTACGACCACATCGGGATTTTTCTGGATGACCCATTCGTCACTTACTTTGGGGTATGATGCAGCGCTTGCCTTGTCATAAAGGTTGTGTACTCCCGCAAGAGTAAGGATCTCCGCACCTCCCGAACCGTCAGCTACGGATGAATAATCCGAGTATGTCTCCCAGTAGCATGTGGCTCTTGATAAATATTTTGTTCTTGCCGATACAATGCTCTGGATCTCGTCAACGTCCTTATTCCACTCTTTGGCAAGAGCTTCATTTCCGAAGATCTTTCCGAGAGTAATGATCTCATCGTCTATCTCAGAGGGCACATAGAAGTTCAGACTTACTACGGTGATACCTGCAGCACGCACTTTCTGCATAGCCTCCTGGCCGTAATCGGCATATGCAAATACCACATCGGGCTTGGCTTCTATGATAGCCTCCGCATTTGGCTCGTTCCATTTACCGAAGGTCTTCTTTCCCGCAAGCTCGGGAAAATCGGATGATGTGGCAAGAGAGTCCGCCACACCGATGACAGTATTCTGACCGCCCATGATCTTTATCATCTCATATACGCTTGAATTAAATACGATACATGATCTGATCCCGGTATTACCGTCTTCCTTATCAACCACGATCTGCTGTCCGGCGCTGTCTTTTATATTCTCTTTGTCATTGCTTGTGGAAAGATCATTTTGCTTTGTATCTTTTTTTGCCTGTGCGTTTTTATTGTTTGTTGAAGTCTTGTTCTGTGTCTGTGTATTTGTCACAACTCCCGCCTTGTTTGCGAGACTGAGCTTGGCATCCGTTGCAGACGAAGACGCTGCATCCGCAGCAGGACTTGAGGTTGATACAAGACTGCTTCTCAGATCAGTCCCCAGTGAAGCATTGGAGCTTGCAAGGGAAGATAAAAGACTTCCTCCTCCCACTGCAGTACTGCCTGCCGCAAGTGAATTGGTGTTTGCATTTTCCTCAACACTGATATCTCCCAGATACGCAAGTGATCCCTTTAGATCCGCGCTGCTCCAGTACTTGGTAAGAAACTCGTTCAGATACTGTCCCGGCACCACATCCTGCATATCCTCAGGGTGCGCAGCCTTTGCCACATAAAGTGGCGCGATGGCGCTTCCCAGAGGCGTATTTGTGATACGGTCGGAAAGGATGACTATCCTGTTGTCCTTTACAGCCGGAACTGTTTCAAATCCGCTTCTTTTTTTGATGCCGTCAACCATCGCCTCGGCACCCTGAAGATTCTCGTTTTCAAGAGTCAGGATATTTTTATCATAGTCACTTGTTTTGACTATCACATCCGGATTGCCTGACTGTACAAATGCCGCATCCGTCTTTACTTCAGCTTCGGTCTTATCCGCCGTTATGCTTTTTGCAGTTGCAAGGGTGATGATCCTGTTCTCATTCCCGTCTTTATTAACGGATGTAAAATCATCATTCTTTTCCCAATAAACCTTCTTTTCTTCCTTGCCCGCAACCTTCTCTGAAACCAAGGACTTAACATTTTCAAGGTCGGTCACGAATTCGTCGGCTTTATCATATGCATCAAACAAAAGCCCCAGCTTCGCACTTTCCTCAACAGCCGTATCAGCGTTGTTTAAGTTCAGACAGACTACAGGGATCCCTGCCTGCTTCAGCTTTGCATACTCTGCGGAAGTTGCAAAATCAGCCGTGGCGATAACCGCTCCGGGCTTTGCCGCAATGATGTTTTCCGTATCCGGACTGCTCTCCGTCCCGTATCTTTTCGTGTTAACAGTGCTTGCGGGATACTTTGTATCATTGCTCACACCTGTGATGAGGCTTTCCTTTCCCAGGGCAGTAAGCATATCCGCACCGTTGGGATTAAGAGTTATCACACTGTCTGCCTCCAGCGGGATCTTAAATTCGTTGCCCGCTGAATCCTTAATGGTCTCTACAGTATCGCTTCCTCCGGCTGTACCGCCTTCGTCTGCTCCCGATGCAACTGTTTCTGCCACGGTCTTTGAACCGCCGCCTGCGCCTGTTGCCACAAAGCCCACAAAGAACGCTACTGCTGCCACAAGCGCTATTATAGTAGCTATAAGTCCCTTAAATCCTTTACTCATATTTTACCTCTTTTCTATTTAAGCATTTGCTGCATGTGCTTTAAATGATCCT
The DNA here is from genome assembly GCA_902764045.1 of uncultured Lachnospiraceae bacterium. Lineage (GTDB taxonomy): Bacteria > Bacillota > Clostridia > Lachnospirales > Lachnospiraceae > UBA4285. The sequence goes on along the minus strand of CACWUI010000109.1, from coordinate 2,241 downwards.
TCATTCCGTTTAATTCTTCTACACCCTGAACGTCTATGGAGCCTCCCTGGAATTCCCCGGTTCCGTCACCGGAGCTTTCCTCAAGGATTCCCTCAAGCTCTAAGTAACTGTCCTCAAGCAATTCCTGAAGTCCCTCGGCAGGCTGCCATAGCCCGCGTCTGTCAGCCTCTATGAGGCGCCTTTCTATTTCCTCAAGAGCCCAGGGATTATTCTTTTTGAAGAATTCGTAATTTTCTTTATTCTCGATGTAGGTCCGGGTTATCTCATCAAATACCCAGTCTCCCACTTCGTCCGTGGTGGCTTCCCAGCCGTATATCCTGCCGATGTTTTTGCTTATATCTCCGGCTCCTTTATAACCGTGCTGCTTCATCCCCTCTATCCATTTGGGATTAAACAGCTTGGCCTGCGCCACCCGGTTTATCTCTTCGGCCAGGGTCCTCACCTGAATATTTCCCGCTTCCCTGGAATCGCCGTAGTATGCCTTTACTTCTTTTCCGGAAAGCTCTCTTGCCGCGGCGGTCATGCCTCCCTGGGTGCCGAAATATGCACAACATCCTAAAAGATCATGCTCGTCTGTCATCACTTTGTTATATGTGATATCCACGGTCTTTAAACTGTTCTGAAGGCCCTTATAGGCTTCTTTGCCGTAGCCGTCCGTGCCGTAGGAGTATCCGTTGAAAAACGTAAACACATCCACCATCTCCGACCGGTCCTTCCATGCAGAGGCATATACCTGAAGTGATACACCGTTCAGATATGTTCCGGGCTTTGCACCGAATATCCTTGCCATGGAGGAATCCTCATCCATGCCGGCTGACATGTTTTCAAGCATATGCTTTCTGACGTAGTTGTCATCAGGAGACTCGTCCAGCCTTGCAACAGCTCTGATGGCCTTATCAAGGATATCCATCCTGTCGCTGAAGTTATCTCTTAAGATTCCCGACATCTTTACGGAAAGATCTATCCTGGGTCTTTTCAACTCCTCAAGGGGTATTATCTCAAAATCCTTTACCTTGCCGTTGGGAAGCCATATGGGTCGTGCTCCTATGAACCACATGAGCTGCCCCATGCCTTCACCTCCGCTCCAAAGGATATCATTACTCATCCAGTAGATCCCGAAGGTTTCCGGATATCGTTTTTCCTCTTCAAGGAATTTATCTATCACTGCATCCGCAAGTCTCTGCCCCACTACCCAGGCGGCTTTGGTGGGAACAGTTGAAGGATCCAATGTGTACATGTTGCTTCCCGTAGGGATAACATCGTCCCTTCCCCTGGTCACCGCGCCCCCCGGCCCCGGCCTTACGAAACCGCCGTTTGCAGCCTCCAAAAGGTTCTCGGTTTCAGTGGACTGCTCCACCCGCGCGTTCAACTCTCTGACTCTTTCCCCAAAAGCCTCCAGATCATTTAACGCATCCTCATTTTTGATGATGTACTCTCCCGAATCATCAATAAACGAATCTATCGTATCTCCGCTTACAAATCTTTCAATAACTCTTAAGCCTATCCTGTCAATGTCCTCAAGGACTGCCCCGGCTGTTTTTTTATATTCCGGGAGGAAGGTCTTCTGATCCTTTATCAGCACATCAAAATCAAGATCATACAGAGCGCATATCAGCTTCCGTAATCCGGGCTTCTCAAGCCCTTCGTACCTTAAAATGCCGTACAAAAGCTCAAATCTTTTATCTCCCGAAGGGATCTCGCCGAACACATGCATCCCGTCCTGGATCTGCGTGTTTCGGATAGTCTCTAATATACCATGAGTTTCCTCAATTATCCCGTCTATATTATCATGACTTATCTCGGTCTTTAACTGATCCTTAAGAGTGCTCTCATTTACCTTGTCTATTATCTGGTGCACAAACTGGTGGGCCTGTGCCCCGTCGGTAAGTTTGGCAGTCTCATACTGCTCTACCAGCTGGTCTATCTGCTCCAGTTCCTCGTAAAGACCGCCGCTGGTAAATACAGTCTGCATATGGTCCACGATGGTCGCCAATGCGCGTCGTTTCGCTATGGTTCCCTCCGGAGGGTTATCTGCGTTATACATATATAACAGCGGCAGCGTCCCTCCGCAGATATCGGGGAAACATGAGTCAGACAGGCCTGTTCCCTTACCCGGTAAAAACTCAAGGCTTCCGTGGGTTCCCACATGTACTATATAATCTGCTTTGTAAATGTCTTCAAAATATCTGTATGTGGCCAGATACTGGTGTGTCGGCGGACACTCAGGATCATGGAGTATCT
>CACWUI010000108.1 GCA_902764045.1 uncultured Lachnospiraceae bacterium | reverse complement strand
TGTGTAAGCGTGTATCGTCTTCATAACACCTGATTCGATGGGCGCGATATCATTGAGCACCTTAGCCATGGGCGCAAGACAGTTGGTGGTGCATGATGCTGCTGATATGACATTGTCCTCGGGTGTAAGGGTTTCATGGTTTACATTGTAAACGATGGTTTTCAGATCGTTTCCTGCGGGAGCAGAGATAACTACCTTTCTGGCGCCTGCCTCAATGTGAGCCATGGACTTTTCCTTTGAGGTGTAAAATCCGGTACACTCAAGCACCACATCTACACCCAGATCACCCCAGGGAAGATTCTGAGCTTCCCTTTCCTGGTAGATCTTAATGGTCTTGCCCTTTACGGTCAAGGTTCTTGCATCATCATCGCCTGTTACCTCACCGGCATCCTCAAATGAAACAAAAGGACTCTGGGTAGAGTCATACTTTAAAAGATAAGCGAGCAGCGTGGGCGCAGAAAGATCATTGATAGCCACGATATCGTAACCATCCTCGTTTATCATCTGTTTGAACGCTAATCTTCCGATACGTCCGAATCCGTTAATCGCAACCTTTACTGACATTTATAAATCCTCCTCAAATCTTACGATTTTTCTTATAATCAAACAGTGTAATTGTATCTAAATAAGCGAAAAAAAACAAGATGTATTTTCAACGTTTAAAAATTAGTGTTTTTTATGAAAATGAGTTATCATACTAAAGAATTGTAAAATTTTAGTTATTTTTATAAGGAGATTTTCCCGCATGTCACAACTTAAAATTTATGATTATCACATACACACCTTATTTTCGGATGACTCACAGGCTGATCCTGAGGCAGAGATAAAAAATGCCATAGAACTGGGGCTTTCCGGAATGTGCTTTACGGACCATAATGATTTCGGATATACAAGACCTGACGGCAGCGAGCATTTCACTCTGGATCTTAAAAATTATCTTGAGACTCTTCTGCCCCTTAAGGAAAAGTACAGTGATAAGATAAAGGTCTGTGTCGGTCTTGAGCAGGGGCTTACCGTGCCTGCGGCTGAGCTTATAGAAAACTTTGATCCGGATAAAAAGCTGGATTTTATAATCGGCTCCACTCATGTGGTGGACGGGATCGATCCCTATTTTGATGTGTACTGGGAAGACAAGACCGTTAAAGACGGGATAAATCGTTATTTCGAAAATATTTATGATGAGGTGCGTGCGATAGATAATTTCGATATCTACGGTCATCTGGATTATATCTGCAGATACATACCTGATGAGAAAATAAAAAAAGACCCGCGGGATCATCTTCCCATGGATCTTATAAGTGAAATACTAAAGATCATTATCGATAAAGGAAAAGGCATTGAGCTTAATACCGCCGGGATACGCCGCGGGCTTTTTGCCAATCCATGTGACAGGATTTTAAATGAGTACTACAGACTGGGGGGCGAGATAATCACCGCCGGATCTGATGCGCACTACCCGGAGCATGTGGGGTATGATCTTAAAAACGCATACAAAACACTGGCGTCAACCGGCTTTAAATATATTGCCGTCTTTTCAGACCGCAAACCGGAATTTGTACCTATCTGTTGATCGGGAGACACGGGGACAGCTCTCAGTCTCCGTGTCTCATTATTTTTTCTTTTTTTCCTTCTTCTCTTTGTTCTTAAGTTTCTCCTCCCCCGTAAGCGTCATATCATAAGCCTCCAGGGCCTCTTTTTGCTCTTTGGTGAGTTTCTTCGGCACTTCGATGATAAGATCAAGATAAAGATCACCCCGGCTCTTTGGATTGTGTACCAAAGGCATTCCCTTGCCCTTTATACGCACTCTTGTGCCGGACACCGAGCCGGGTTTCACACTATAAAGTATCTCCCCGTCTATGGTCTTCACCCTTACCTCTCCGCCAAGTACTGCTCTGGGATAGCTTATGAGAAGGGGCTTGAGCAGGTCATAACCGTCTCTTTCAAATTCAGTATTATTTACAACGTTAACCCCCACAAGAAGGTCACCTTTGGGACCGCCGTTATATCCGGGATTTCCCTCCCCCTGAATACGAACATACTGGCCGTTATCAATACCTGCCGGAATATCGATATTCATATTTTTGGAAATGGAAACCTGACCGTTCCCATGACAATCCGGACATTTCTCATGAATGATCTTACCCGTTCCGTGACAATCCGGGCATGTCCCCATGCTTCGCATCATGCCCAGTATTGACTGCTGGGTAAACACCACCTGTCCCGTACCGTCACACTTGGCGCACTTCTCAGGCGTGGTCCCGGGCTTGGCCCCTGCCCCGCCGCAGGTGGCACAGGTGTCTTTGAGATTGATCCGCATCTGCTTTGTAACACCTAAAAAGGCTTCATCCATGGTTATCCTTGTGCTGACTCTTACATCATCACCCCGCATGGCGGCATTGGCAGCACCTCTTCTGCCGCCACCGCCGCCGAACATATCATTAAACCATCCGGCTCCCGAAGCCCCGAAGCCTCCTCCGAAAAATTCGCTGAATATATCCCCCATGTTGCTGAAGTCAAAGCCGCCGGCACCACCTCCACCGCCTCCATTTTCGAAAGCAGCGTGACCGAACCGGTCGTACTGCTTCCTTTTCTCGGCGTCACTTAAAATGGCATAGGCTTCCGAGGCTTCTTTAAATTTAGCTTCAGCATCTGCATCATCCGGATTATGATCGGGATGATACTTTTTAGCAAGCTTTCTGTATGCATTTTTTATCTGAGCTTCACCGGCATCCTTAGGGATGCCTAAAACCTCGTAATAATCTCTTTTTTCAGCCATATCGATTCATTAAACCTCTTTGTAATCTCCGTCCACAACATCGTCTCCGTAAGGACTGCTTCCGTCACCGGCGCCGCCTGCCCCGTCACCGCCTTCCGGTCCGGGTCCGGCCTCGGGTCCTGCACCCTCGGGACCGGCACCTGCAGCGCCTGCAGCACCCTCAGCACCCTGAGAATAAAGCTTCTCAAACACTTTCTGGGAGCTTGCCATAAGCTTGTCCTTTGCGGCCTTTATCTCATTGATCTGATCCTCACTCACTTCATTGTCCTGGATCTTATCTACAATTTCCTTTAATGCATTGATGTCGTTTTCAACCTCTGTCTTGTCAGCAGGATCAAGTTTGTCACCAACCTCTTCCATTGCTTTTTGGGTCTGGAAGATCATGGAATCCGCATCATTTTTAGCTTCGATGCCTTCTTTTCTCTTTTTGTCGCTTGCCTCAAATTCAGCAGCCTCTGCAACGGCCTTGTTGATATCCTCCTCGGACATGTTGGATCCGCCTGTGATGGTAATGTGCTGCTCTTTTCCTGTTCCCATATCCTTTGCGGATACATTTACAATACCGTTTGCATCAATGTCGAATGTAACCTCGATCTGGGGTACACCTCTTCTTGCAGGAGGGATCCCGTCAAGTCTGAACTGTCCGAGAGACTTGTTGTCTCTGGCAAATTCTCTCTCACCCTGTACTACATTGATATCAACCGCTGTCTGGTTGTCAGCTGCAGTTGAGAAAATCTGGCTCTTCTTTGTAGGAATGGTGGTATTTCTCTCGATCATGTGTGTAGCGATACCGCCCATCGTCTCTATCGAAAGAGTAAGAGGCGTTACGTCAAGAAGGAGAACTTCTCCCGCACCTGCATCACCCGCAAGCTTACCACCCTGGATGGAAGCTCCGAGCGCAACGCACTCATCGGGGTTAAGGGACTTGTTGGGCTCTTTGCCCGTAAGCTGCTTAACCTTTTCCTGAACGGCGGGAACTCTTGTGGAACCACCCACAAGAAGCACCTGTCCAAGATCGGATGCCTGGATATCCGCGTCCTTAAGAGCAGTGTTTACAGGCTCCTCTGTCATCTTTACAAGATCATTTGTAAGCTCGTCAAACTTTGCTCTTGTAAGCTCCATGTCAAAGTGCTTGGGACCTTCCGCTCCCGCTGTGATATAAGGAAGGTTAATGGTCGTCTGTGTTGCACTTGAAAGTTCCTTCTTTGCCTGCTCTGCAGCAACTTTGATCCTCTGGAGCGCCATGGAATCCTGTGAAAGATCGATTCCTTCCTTTGACTTAAAGTCACTTATCATGTAGTCCATAAGCTTCTTATCAAAGTCATCACCACCAAGATGGTTATTTCCGGATGTAGCAAGAACCTCGATAACTCCGTCACCGATCTCGATAATGGATACGTCGAAGGTACCACCTCCCAGGTCATAGACCATGATCTTCTGCTCGCCTTCATTATCAAGACCGTAAGCAAGTGCTGCGGCTGTGGGCTCGTTTATGATACGCTTTACATCAAGACCGGCTATCTTACCTGCGTCCTTTGTAGCCTGACGCTGAGCGTCATTAAAGTATGCGGGAACAGTGATAACTGCCTCAGTAACTTTCTCTCCAAGATAGTTTTCAGCATCGGTCTTAAGTTTCTGAAGGATCATAGCTGAAATCTCCTGAGGAGAATATGATTTTCCGTCTATGGTAACCTTGTAATCACTACCCATGTGACGTTTGATGGAAGAAATGGTCCTGTCAGCGTTGGTT
>CACWUI010000107.1 GCA_902764045.1 uncultured Lachnospiraceae bacterium | reverse complement strand
TATGGAAAATGCCATTCCGAAAAGTCTGGAAAGACCGTTATAAAGAGATGCGGTATACGGGATCAGGAACACAAAGGTTATGACCGACGCCGCGATCTTTAATGAATTATTACCGAATCTTTTTTCAAAGAAATCCGGCATGGTCTTGGAATTTAGGTGCTGGGTCATAACTCTTGTACGACGTCCCAGTACCACCCATGCAACAAGGGATCCCAGTATGGCATTTCCTATACCTGCCCAGGTGGAGGCTATACCGTATTTCCATCCGAACTGACCGGCATACCCCACAAACACAACTGCTGAAAAGTAGGAGGTTCCGTAGGCAAACGCGGTAAACCAGGGACCTACTCCTCTTCCTCCGAGCACAAAGCCGTCAACGTCTCTTGCCTGCCTGCGGCAGTAAAATCCGATGGCCACCATGACACCGAAGAAAATAACCAGCATTATTATCTTTAAAGCCATTTTTTTCTCCTAACACAACAACAAACTTTTTAAAATATCACTCCCGGTCAAGGAGCTCAAGCCCTGCATTTCTGAGGGCATTTTCCGCCGCATCCAGTTCCTGGACGCGCAGGATTATATTGGCGTGATCCGCCTTTTCCCCGCCAAGGAAGGCGTACATATATTCAACATCCACACCCATATTGCTGAGGATGTTTATCACCTCATTCAGGCTTCCGGGCTCATCCGCTATAGTGACACCGATAACACGGTTGAACTTGGCAATATAGCCCGTATCCTTAAGTATGGTGGTGGCTTCGTATACATCATCCACTATCATACGCACTATGCCGAACTCGCTGGTCTCGGCAACGGACATGGCCCTGATGTTAATGTTATTCTCTGCAAGAATCGACGTGAGATTGGCAAGGGCACCTGACTTGTTTTCCAAAAAAACCGAAATTTGTGAGACACTCATATCATCGTCCTCCGTATAATTTTTTCGATTATTAAATAATAACCCGAAACGGGCATATTATCAACAAAAAATATCTTTTATGAAATTATTATGAAATTGATCTTTCCCTATATGTAATTTTATTATTTTATGATACATTTGATATGTAAGCAATTATTATATTACTTGTTTTTTGGTTATTGGAGGGGAGTATGATGAAGTGTAATAATTGTGGAAAAAAGATACGTATTGACGCCAGATTCTGTTCAAACTGCGGGGCTCAGATCGACTGGACAAAGGAGAACTATGATGCAGCCCCCGAGGAAGTAAAGGAGACAAGATCCAAAAAAGCTTCCAAATGGCTTGCCATCGGAGTGACCGCAGCCATAGGCATCGCCGCTGTGTTTACCATAGCCATCATAGGCAATGCCATTCACAAGAACATAACGGCAGAGCCTACAGAGGTGGCCAGTGAATCTTCATCAGAAAACGAGACTGAGACGACTACTGCTACCGAGCCCGGGACCACGGAACCTGCAACCACGGAGCGCAGGCGCACTGAGCCGGAGACCACAGAGCCTGAGACCACCCAGCCGAGGGAGACCGCACCTTCCCGGTCGGATGATTCCCGAAGCCGTGAAAGATCCCGGGATTACGATCCCTATGGTGATACCGGTTCTCGAAATGATCCCGATCCAGATCGTTATTACGGTTATAATGATGATTATGATTATGACGAGAACTATGCAGACGGCTGGAGAAGGGCCACGGACGACTATGAAGGCAACGGTGTGGCGGATGATATCTGGGACTATTTAAGGACCCGGGGCAATGAATTGCAGGATTCTTATGAGTACGGACAAAGATCCGTTTATGATTCTTTAGAATCCTTAAGTAATCAGTTGTTTTAAACAAAACAGGGAGACAGCGGCGCTGTCTCCCTGTTTTTTAGTCAAACGCCCATGGGGATGGTTCTCAGTCTCCCTGCGGGAGACAGAAAAACCGTCCCCAACGGCTTTTTGCCGTACTATAAACCGGAAAACCGGATCATCTTCTTCGCTTCAGTTCCCACAGATTATAGTCAATGTATAAACCCAACATGTTATGGTAAGAATATTTGTAATCAGAGATCATTTTATCAAAGAAAAATCTTACAAAGGCATTTTTTTTGTAAAGCTTTCTTTTGAAAAACCCTTGAGCATATTTGTTAAAAAAGAGTTTCTGAATGCGGCTTCCCTGCCTGATCTGTTTTACACAGGAAGACATTTTTCTCAAATATGATGACTTAAAACTCTCCTGTCCCGGATCGATCCTTGCCCTTGCAGCTTTCATTCCGCTTGTGATGGCAAAATAAAGACCCTCCCCGAAAATAGGATCAACATATCCTGCGGCGTCTCCAGCCAAAACTATCTCATGATGCCCCTTTGACTGGTCAACGACTCCGCCGTAGGGCACGAACGCTCCTCTTATTTTGCAGGAATCACCGGGAATACCCAGCATTTTTAACAGCCGTTTTAATCTGCCGGTGTAGTCAATATCCTGACAATACACTCCCCCAAGCCCGATACAGTAATCATCTCCTGAAGGAAAAACCCATCCGTACCCCTTTTCTATAATCCCGAAAAATATCTTGACCCGGTTTCCAAACGGAGCCTGTATCTTTGGAATAAAGGTTTCCACACAGAATCCCATTTCCGGCTTTCCGTATCCCAGACTGTCCCTTATGCTGCTTAATGCACCGTCTGCTGCGATGAGATTTTTGTATTTGATAACATCACCGTTGCTTAAGGTTATGATCCGTTTATCAAAATCGATTTTATGATTTTTCTCGCTTTCAAAAAACAAACCTCCAAGTTCTTTATATCTTCTCACAAGATAATGATCAAAATGCGCTCTTTTTATGAAATATATCCGCTCTGACAGTTTGGAACATGTCAGTCTTTTTCCTTTATGAAATAATTCAACCACATTGCCGGAGTCGCAAAAAATAGCAGGATCTTCTGCTTTGTCATTAAGCAAACTTATGATCCTGCTCATGGTCTTTCCCGTGATAAGCCCGCCGCAAGTCTTTTCCCTGGGGAAGCTTTGTCTGTCAACTACAGCGTTGCTGCCCCCCGCCTTCTGCAGGCTTATGGCCGCCGAGATCCCCGCCGGACCGGCTCCTATTATTAATGTATCCGCAAATATTTCTTTCATCTATAATTTAAAGACCTTTCAACGCTTCGAATTTATACCCGTTCATTATACAGGAAAAATATTCGTGGAGACAGTGGACGGTCTCAATTTACTTCTTTCTTGCTCTCCTCGTTACCACACCGGCGGTGATCAGTAAACCGGCCGCCACCGAACCTGTTATGATCCATAATACCGGACTGTTGTTGTCTCCGGTGTCAGGAGAAGCCTTTTTCTTAACCACTGTTTTCTTCACAACAGTTTTTTTGTTGTTATCTTTTTTCTCATCTTCCTTTTTTTCTTCTTCATCGTCTCTGTTATCCGGTTCCTGTTCTTTGTTTTCATTTTCGTTATCATCCGCACTTCCGTAACGGCCTTCACCTTCTTCTGCCGGTTCGAACCAAACGGCATCTTTAATACTGGTCTGTGTAGTTAAGGTACTTGCCTGACTGGAAACATGCGGGCTTTCCAACGGGGTTTCCACGCGGAGAAGGACACTTGAGGAATAGATTACCTGTCCGCCGAATCCGAGTCTGCATCGTATAGATGTTCCGTCCTGTGCTGCGGAAACATTCTTTATGATCAGTTTGCTCTCACTTGAACCGTCATTTTCAGCGCCTGCTTTTGTATCTTCTTTATAGTCAGGTTCCACTTCAATTATTGAATCACCATGTCCGTCACCGTATTCACACCATATACCGTCTTTTGCATCCCAGTATTCCCAGGCATATGAGATATTCCGGGAGTTGTCTTTGTCATTCCTGGTCCATTGTGCGCTCACCGTATATTCGGCATTTTCACCCGGCTTAAGCACATTGAGAGCCTTCGGGTTCGTAAGAAGTTTTATGCTTTCTCCTTTGTCAAGGGTAACGGCCGTCAATTCGACTGACGGAATGGATGAAGATGCAACGGTAAATGAACTGCCATCCTTATTTTCCTCATATTTACCCCGGACCGCCTGTACCACAAACTGATATTTTGTTCCGGCTTTCAGATCCGGCATCGTGTACTTTATACGGTCAATGCGTCCGTTTGCATCAGGCTTCGGATGCGCGTCGGCTTTTATATAATACCAGTCGGAAACTTTACCTGATCCGTCCGACGCAAGCAATCCCACGCGATAATACGGTTTCTTTTTTTCATCTCCGTCTCCGTCATTACCGAAGTCCATGGGTTCCCACGAAAGATTTACGGAGTCACTTGTAATATCATCAACACGTGTATCCGGTACCATTCTTAACTGCGGTTGAGTAAGACTTTCCTGATCTACTATGTATCCTATGATATATACATCATCCAGCTTGCGCTTATTTTCTTTTTTATACTTCTTCTTATCCTCTTCGCTGTATTCAAGCTTATTCACACGCAGTTTGCACTGGAAACTGTATTTATCATTATTACCGGACACACCTTTCAGCGTGGGAAGACTATCTACGGCGCCGGAGAATTCCGATGTATAGGTCTGAACGACAGAGCGCT
>CACWUI010000106.1:4589-7134 GCA_902764045.1 uncultured Lachnospiraceae bacterium | reverse complement strand
AATGGCTCGTATTTCAGGTGTAGATTTACCTAAAGAAAAACGAATTGAAATCGGTCTTACTTATATTTACGGCATCGGCAGAGCAAGAGCTGCAAAGATCCTTGACCAGGCAGGAGTAAGCCCCGACACACGTGTAAGGGATTTGACTGACGAGGAAGTTGCAAAGATCCGTGAGATCATCGACGGAGACACAGAGCACCTTATCGAAGGTGATCTTCGTCGTGAGATTGCCATGAATATAAAAAGATTAAAAGAGATCGGCTGCTACAGAGGAATCCGTCACAGAAAGGGTCTTCCCGTAAGAGGACAGAAGACCAAGACCAATGCCCGTACATGCAAAGGTCCCAAGAAGACGGTAGCGAACAAGAAGAAATAATATAGGAGGCTTTTGATAAAATGGCTGGAAAAGTTACGAAAAAAGTGACCAAAAAGCATGTAAAGAAAAATATTGATAAAGGACAGGCTCATATTCAGTCTTCTTTCAATAATACAATTGTTACTTTGACAGATACACACGGAAATGCGCTTTCATGGGCAAGCGCAGGCGGACTTGGATTCAGAGGATCCAAGAAGTCCACACCTTACGCTGCCCAGATGGCTGCAGAGACTGCCGCTAAGGCTGCAATGATCCACGGATTAAAATCTGTTGACGTTATGGTAAAAGGACCGGGTTCAGGAAGGGAAGCTGCCATTCGTGCGCTTTCAGCCGCAGGACTTGCGGTTACAAGCATCAAAGATGTAACACCTGTACCACATAACGGTTGTCGTCCGCCCAAACGCAGAAGAGTTTAATTTTAAAAAGGAGGTATTGTAGAGATGGCAGTAAACAGAGTTCCTGTTTTAAAGAGATGCAGATCACTTGATATGGATGCGTCTTACTTAGGAATAGACAAGAAATCAAACAGGGCACCGCACAATGCGGGCAGAAAGATAAGCCAGTACGGACTTCAGCTCAGAGAAAAGCAGAAGGCTAAGTTCATTTACGGCGTACTGGAGAAGCCTTTCCGTAACTATTACAAGAAGGCTGAGAGAATGAAGGGCATGACAGGTGAGAACCTTATGGTCATGCTTGAGAGCAGACTTGATAACGTTGTGTTCAGACTTGGATTTGCAAGGACAAGAAGAGAGGCAAGACAGGTTGTAGGCCACAAGCACATTCTTGTGAACGGCAAGGCTGTGAATATCCCTTCTTACCTTGTAAGCGCAGGTGACGTGATCTCAGTTTCCGAAAAAGGTAAGTCATCTGACAGATTCAAGGCTATTACAGAGGTTACCGCAGGAAGACTTGTACCTGAGTGGCTTGATTGTGACAAAGAGAACCTTTCCGGAAAGGTAAGTGCCCTTCCCGAGAGAGAGGCTATTGACGTTCCTGTGGACGAGATGCTTATCGTCGAGTTGTATTCCAAATAATAACTTTTTAGCGAAAAGAGTACACAGATTCGTAAGGAGGAGCAAATATACATGGTGGATGCAGAATTTAACTTTAAAACACCAAAGATCGAACAGGTTTCAGCTTCCGAAGACGGTAAGTCGGCTAAGTTCGTTGTTGAGCCGCTTGAGAGGGGATACGGTCTGACACTGGGGACTTCGCTCAGAAGAATAATGCTTTCCTCATTGGTAGGTACGGCTGTGACAAGCGTAAAGATCGAAGGGATACTTCACGAGTTCAGTTCGATTCCGGGGATAAAAGAAGACGTTTCCGAGATCGTTATGAATATCAAGCAGCTTGTTATCACAAACAGCTCTTCTACCGCAGAGCCTAAGGTGGCGCGTATCGAAGTAAAGGGAGAGGGTGTGGTAAAGGCATCTGATATTCAGACGGATTCTGATATCGAGATCATTAACCCCGACCTTGAGATCGCACATCTTGATTCGGCAGACAGTGAGCTGAACATGGAGATATACATCCAGAACGGCCGCGGATACGTAAGTGCAGAGCGCAACAAGTCCGAGGACCAGCCCGTAGGTATCATAGCAGTTGATTCCATTTATACCCCCATTCAGAGGGTAAACATGGAAGTCTGCGATACCCGTGTAGGTCGTGATACGGACTTTGACAAGCTTACCCTTGAGATCTTCACCAACGGAGCCATCGCTCCCGAGGAGGCTTTGAGCCACGCTGCAAGGGTATTAAAGGATCATCTTCAGGTATTTATCAATCTTTCCGAGGACGGTGAGATCGATGATGACACCTTTGAAAATGATGCGGATGAGCAGACAAAGATCATGTCTTTGAGCATTGAAGACATGGAGCTTTCGGTAAGATCCTTCAACTGCTTAAAGAGAGCTGGGATCAACACCGTGGCGGATCTTTGTAATAAAACGGAAGATGATATGCTTAAGGTAAGAAACCTGGGTAAGAAATCATTTGATGAGGTTCGTCAGAAGCTGGACGAATTAGGATTGGGACTTAAGAGAAACGGAGAATAAATGATCAGCATGGTAGTAAGACCGTAAGAGCATACCGCGATTTAAGACTTTGTTTTTAAATCTGCTGACAGGATTTGGAGGATATTTTAAAATGGCAAAGTACAGAAAACTCGGC
>CACWUI010000106.1:0-4575 GCA_902764045.1 uncultured Lachnospiraceae bacterium | reverse complement strand
AAATGGCAAAGTACAGAAAACTCGGCAAAGACTCTGCAGCGCGTAAGGCGCTGCTCAGAAACCAGGTAACAGCGCTTATCCTTAATGATAAGCTTATCACCACAGAGGCAAGAGCAAAGGAAGTTCAGAAGATCGCTGAAAAGCTTATTGCTTTAGCTGTTCGTGAGAAGGACAATTTCGAGACCGTTACCATTCAGGCTAAGGTTCCCCAGAAGGATGCCGAGGGCAAGAGAATGAAAGAGACCGTTGACGGTAAGGAAGTTACCGTATATGACACGGTTGAAAAAGAGATAAAGAAGGATAATCCTTCAAGACTTCATGCAAGAAGACAGATGGAGAAGTACCTTTACAAGGTAAAGGTGGTTCCCGCTGAGCCTGCAGGAAGAAAGAGAAACACAAAAGAGATCGATCTTACAACAAAGCTTTTTGAGGAAATCGCCACACGTTACGCAGACCGTAACGGCGGTTATACAAGGATCATCAAGGTTGCTCCCAGACGCGGAGACGGAGCGATGGAAGTTATCCTGGAGCTTGTGTAAGAAGTTTACAAAGGCGGCGTAAGCCGTCTTTTTTAACGGAGTTTTTTTGCGCGAAAGATAAATGCTTTTTCGCCCCCCCCTTTTTTTCGCTGATCGCGACTGCTTTCGGGTGCTTTTCCCTGACGCGAACCGGGATGCAAAAAAGCATTTATCTTTTCGGTGTTCACGTGGCACATCTTTCCGCTTTCTGGTATAATACTCTAATCATGTAAAAATGCAGACTTGGGGACGGTTTCAGGGAGACATGGTGACGGTTTTTAAGTCTCCCAAAGAGAGACTGAGAACCGTCACCATGTCTCCTCAGGCAAGAAAAAGCATGTCTCATAAAACAGAAAGAGAACAAACATGTCCATAATCGATGTAAAAAACATAACATATGATTATCATAAAAAAGACGACCAGGGAAATGAAACAGAAAGCGTAAGAGCCCTTGACGATGTAAGCCTTGAAGTAAAAGAAGGCGAATTTATCGCCGTTTTAGGGCACAACGGCTCCGGCAAATCCACATTTGCCAAGCACTTGAACGCTCTTTTGGTACCTACCGGGGGTACCGTATATATCTGCGGCATGGATACTTCCGATACCTCCAACACCCTTGAGGTACGAAAGACCGCCGGCATGGTATTTCAAAATCCCGACAATCAGATGGTGGCATCCGTTGTGGACGAAGAGGTGGGATTCGGACCTGAGAACATGGGTGTTCCCACGGATGAGATCCTGAAAAGAGTGGATGATGCATTAAACTCCGTGGGCATGTACGCCTATAAAGACAGCTCACCCACCAGGCTTTCAGGCGGACAGAAACAAAGGATAGCCATTGCCGGGATCCTTGCCATGAAACCTAAGTGCATAGTGGCGGATGAGCCCACAGCCATGCTTGATCCAAAGGGCAGGGCAGATGTTCTGAAAGTCCTGCATATGCTGAACAAAGAGCAAAATGTTACCATTATCCTCATTACCCACAACATGGAAGAGGTAATAGACGCTGACAGGATATTTGTCATGGAAGGGGGCAAAGTGGTAATGAACGGCAGCCCCCGGGAGATCTTCTCCCATGTGAAGGAGCTTCAAAGGCTGAGACTGGATGTGCCTGAAGTGACCAAGCTTGCATTTGAGCTGAAGCAAAAGGGACTTCCCCTGCGTGACGGCATACTAACAAGAGAAGAATTTGTAAACGAATTAAGACTATTGGCAAAAGGGCGGGTGTAATGGAACTCAGAACCGAAAAACTCACATACGAATACGATCCGGGAACATCCTATGCGAAAAAAGCCATAGAGGATGTTGATCTTGTGATACGTGAAAATGAATTTATCGGTCTTATTGGTCACACGGGCTCCGGCAAATCAACCCTTATCCAGCATCTAAACGGTCTGCTTAAGGCCACATCGGGGCGTGTTCTCTGGAACGGTAAGGACATTTTCGGTGACGGCTTTGACAGAAAAGAGTTTCGCGGTCACGTGGGGCTTGTGTTTCAGTATCCCGAGTATCAGCTTTTTGAAACGGATGTATTAAAGGATGTATGCTTCGGACCCAAAAACCTTGGTCTTTCCGAGGCTGAGGCCACAGCAAGGGCAAAAGAGGCCTTGAGTCTTGCAGGGATAGATGAAAAGCTCTATAAAGCCTCGCCCTTTGAACTGTCGGGAGGACAGAAGCGCCGTGTAGCAATAGCGGGAGTGCTTGCCATGAAGCCGGATATACTTATCCTTGATGAGCCCACGGCGGGTCTGGATCCAAAGGGAAGAGACGAGATTCTTGACAGCATAAGCCTTATAAGAAGTGAGACTAAAAAGACGGTTATTCTCGTATCCCACAGCATGGATGATGTGGCGCAGTATGTAAACAGGGTGATCGTCATAAATAAAGGGCATATAGAGTTTGACGGGGAACCCCGGGAGATATTCTCCCACATAGAGGAGCTGGAAGAAATGGGGCTTTCGGCGCCTGCAATAAGCTATATCTTGCGGGATCTTAAAGAGGCGGGCTTTCCCATAGAGGGAAACGCCCTTACCGTGGAGGAAGCACGGGATATGATACTTGGAATTTTCAGGAGAGGACATGTTTAAGGACATTACATTGGGACAATTCTATCCGGCGGATTCGGTCATCCACAGACTGGATCCCAGAGTGAAGCTGCTTGGCACCGTTGTGTACATAGCTTCACTTTTTATCGGTAAGACTTTTTTTACGTTTATACCCATAAGCGTTTTTCTTGTAATGGTCATTATCCTCTCAAAGGTACCAGTATCCTTTATATTAAGAGGCATAAAACCCATTATCCCTCTTCTTATTATCAGTGCGGCATTTAACCTGATACTGACTCCCGGTGACTCGGTCATAGTGCGTTTCTGGATAATAACCATTAACTGGGAAGGCGTGTTTATGGCGATATTTATAATACTCCGCCTGCTCTATCTTGTGGCGGGAACTTCCCTTCTTACCCTTACCACCACACCCACCAGGCTTACGGACGGTATGGAAAAGGGGCTTCGGTTTCTTACGCCCCTTAAGGTACCCGTTCACGAGATAGCCATGATGATGTCCATTGCCCTGCGGTTTATCCCAATACTTACGGAGGAAGCGGACAAGATAAAAAAGGCACAGCTGGCAAGGGGCGCAGATTTTGAAAGCGGCAACCTTATGAAAAGGGTCCGGGCAATGATCCCTCTCCTGGTACCCCTTTTCGTGTCGGCCTTCAGAAGAGCGGGAGATCTGGCCATGGCAATGGAGGCCAGGTGTTATAACGGCGCAGAGGGACGCACCAAGATGAAGCCCCTTTTTTATGCCGGAAGGGACTTCATAGCCTACGGTGTGATCTTCGGGTACCTTGCGGTAGTGATAGTTATGAGAGTTTTCGGATTGTGATCTTATGAAAAGAGTTTTTTTAAGAGTTTCATACGACGGTACGGCTTACCACGGCTGGCAGGCGCTGCCAAACACCGTGACGGTCGAAGGCGTATTAAATGAAAAACTGACGGAGCTTACGGGAGAGCCGACTGAGGTGACCGGCGCAAGCCGTACCGATGCAGGGGTCCACGCGCTGGGGAATGTGGCGGTATTTGATACGGATTCCACCATCCCGCCGGAGCGTTTTTCCTATGCGTTAAATACCCTTTTGCCTGATGATATAAGCATTACGGAGTCATTTGAGGTGCCCCCGGATTTTCACCCGCGAAAGACGGAAACGATAAAGACATACGAATATACGATCTTAAATACCGAATTCCCCGTGCCTGCCAGAAGGAATTATTCATGGCATGTAAAAAATGAACTGGATATCGATAAGATGCGGGCTGCAGCCTCACTTCTTATCGGACCCCACGATTTCAAAGGATTTTGCAGCTCTAAAACCCAGGTTGAAAACACCGTAAGGATCATATATTCCATAAGCGTGCTGAAGGAAGGGGAGGAGATAAAGATCCGGGTTAAGGGAAACGGCTTTTTATATAATATGGTCCGCATAATAGCAGGGACTCTTGCGGCAGCCGGAGGCTCCGGAAGGGTGGTCACTACCGATGACATAGAAAAAGCCTTAAGGACCGGGGACAGAAGACTTGCGGGGAAGACCGCCCCGCCCCAGGGCCTGTGCCTGGTTGAGATAGAGTACCCGGAGCTTTAAAAAACATGTTATCATTGTGTTTTGTAAATGGTTGGTAAAAGGCGGTCTGATTCCACACATTTATTAAAAAAGTGGTACTTTTCAAGTGCCGGATCATAACATACATTATTATCATTATTTAAAATACGGAGGTAGATTATGAAATTACAGGACAGAGTGGCTATTGTTACGGGATCCACATCAGGCATGGGACGTGCCATTGCAAAGAAGTTTGCACAGGAAGGTGCAAAGGTTATAGTTACGGGAAGAAATGAGGAGCGCGCGAAGGAGTGTGTGGAGGACATAAAGGCAGCAGGAGGTGAGGCAGATTATGTGATCGTGGATACCTCAAATACGGATGACTGCAAGGTGCTTCTTGACAAGACCCTCGAGAAATACGGCACCGTGGATATTCTGGTAAACAACGCCGGAATGCTT
>CACWUI010000105.1 GCA_902764045.1 uncultured Lachnospiraceae bacterium | reverse complement strand
TGCAGTATCCACCCTGCCGGGAGAGGCGTTTTCCGAAGAGGCAGCCCTTTCGGAGATCAGGAAAAGATGCGAAGGCAACGAAAATACTGTTGGCTGCATTTCCGATTATTCCTACGGCATTATGGCGGCCGGCGCGCTTATCTTTTACATGAAGGAAACACAGAAGTCATCTCTTTCACATATCATTTCCGTGAGCGCTTACGATCCGGAAAGCTACATGACTGTTGACTCATCCACCTTAAGGAACCTTGAACTGGTGGAGACCATGCGCGACAGACAGAAAAAGGGGTCACTTCTGTGGGTCCTTGACAAAACAAAAACCGCCATGGGAAAAAGGCTTCTCCGTTATATGACGGAAAAACCCCTTCTTTCCCCTGAAAGAATAGAAGAGCGGCTGGATGCTGTTGAGGAGTTTATTTATAAACCCATCGACAGGGAAGAAATGCGTGAATATTTTGAACCTGTCCATGACATTGAGCGTTTACTTACAAGGATAAGTTGCAAAACGGCTTCTCCGAGAGATTTAGTTTCTTTTAAATACTCACTTGAAACTATCCCTGCCATAAAGGCCGTGCTCGGGGATTTTAACTCACCAATGCTTATCAGACTGCAGGAGCAGGTGGACGAGTTAAGAGACCTTTTCGGACTTATTGATTCGGCGCTGGTAGATGAGCCGCCTTTAAGCGTAAAAGAGGGAGGACTTATAAAGCCGGGATTTTCAAAGGAAGCAGACGAGTACCGTGAAGCAGGTACTAAGGGACGTGACTGGCTGGCACAGATAGAAGCTAAGGAACGTGACAATACGGGGATAAAAAACCTTCGTATAAAATACAACCGCATTTTCGGATACTATCTTGAAGTGACAAACTCCTTTAAAGATAAAGTGCCTGATGACTGGATAAGAAAGCAGACACTTACCAATGCAGAGAGGTTCATAACTCCCGAATTAAAAAAGATTGAAGACAGTATTCTGGGGGCATCAGATAAGCTTAATGCTCTTGAGTACGCCATCTTTTGTGAGATAAGAGAGGCTGTTGCAAAGGAGGCTCCCAGGATCCAGAGATGCGCAAAGGCGCTGGCTCAGGCAGATGTATTATCTTCTCTTGCGAATGTGGCGGAAAAAAACAGATATGTCAGACCTAAGATTAATAAGTCCGGAGTCCTTGACATTAAAGAAGGTCGTCACCCGGTGGTAGAGAGGATGATCGATTCAGATTCCTTTGTGGCAAATGACACCGTGCTGAATAATAATGATCAGCGTATTGCCCTCATCACGGGACCGAACATGGCAGGTAAATCCACGTATATGAGGCAGACGGCACTTATTACGCTTATGGCACACATGGGATCTTTCGTTCCTGCTAAGTCTGCGAATATCTGTATTACCGACAGGATATTTACCAGAGTGGGAGCTTCGGATGATCTGGCGTCCGGTCAGTCCACTTTTATGGTGGAGATGACAGAAGTGGCAAACATCTTAAGAAATGCAGGCAAAAACAGTCTGCTTATCCTTGATGAGATAGGAAGAGGGACCGGGACGCTGGATGGTCTGTCCATAGCGAGAGCCGTTGTTGAGTATATATCCGACAAAAGAAAGATAGGATCAAAGACCCTTTTTGCGACTCATTATCATGAACTGACGGAGCTTGAGGGAAATATAGACGGAGTGTTAAACTACAGTATCGCCGTTAAGGAAAAGGGGGATGACATAGTATTTCTTCGCAGGATCGTAAGAGGCGGAGCCGATAAAAGCTACGGCATTCAGGTGGCAAAGCTTGCAGGTGTTCCCGATAACGTGATAGAACGTGCTAAAATAATAATGGAGGAGCTTATATCCTCTGAGGAAATACAAAACAGGAAAACGGGATTCGTAAGACCCGATGTTCAAATGTCCATCTTTGACATGAACGAAAAAGAAAAAAAGGAAACATCCGAGGATCTGAAAAAAGCGATCCTTGAAATGGATATTAATCATATGACGCCCATACAGGCATTGGAAGAATTATTTAAGCTGAAAGACAGAGCAGAATCAATGGAGTGATGATATGAGTATTGTAGTATTGGACCAGATTACCATAGATAAGATCGCGGCAGGTGAGGTTATCGAAAATCCTGCATCGGTAGTTAAGGAATTGGTGGAAAACTCAATAGATGCAGGGGCTTCTGTAATAAGCGTTGAGATAAAGGACGGAGGAACCGGCTATATAAGAGTTACCGACGACGGCGGCGGCATAAAACAGGATGACATAAAAAAAGCTTTTGTAAAGCATGCAACAAGCAAGATACAGACGATAGAAGACCTGACAGGTGTGGGCACGCTCGGGTTCAGAGGCGAGGCCCTTTCAAGCATTGCATCTGTTTCAAGGACCAGGCTTACCACAAGAACAAAGGGTTCCGAATCGGGATACACTTTAAGCGTGGAAGGAGGAACGCACGGCGAACTTTCTGAGACAGGGGTTCCGGAAGGTACCACCATGGTGGTGGAGGAGCTTTTCTATAACACCCCTGCCAGAAAGAAATTTTTAAAATCAGCCACATCTGAAGGGGCAGTCATCAATTCTCTTATGGATAAGTTTGCTCTTTCAAGACCGGACATTTCCTTCAAGCTGGTCAGTGACGGCAAAGAAAAATTAAACACCACGGGAAACGGAAACTTAAAAGAGGTTATATTTGCCATTTACGGTAAAGAGATAACCGACAATCTTATCGGTATCGACCACGAAGAAGAGGATCTGAAGATCAAAGGTTTTATCGGAAAGCCCGCAATAAGCCGCGGAAACAGATCCTTCGAACATTATGCGGTAAATGGCCGTTATATTAAAAATGATTCTCTGACCGATGCGATCGAAGAGGCATACAAAGGGTATATCATGCTGCACAACTTCCCGTTTACTGCCCTTTTGTTTGACATCAATCCTGACCTTTTGGATGTAAATGTTCATCCCGCAAAAAGAGAGTTCAGGCTTACCACATCTGAAAAGGTATGCGAAGGAGTAAAAAATGCATTAAGGGAGGCTATTGAAAAAGCAGACATCGTGCCGGATGTTTCACCCGGGCAGAAGACAGCATCAAATGATGTGGAAAAGACTGCGGATGCACATTCTCACTTCCTGCAGGACAGATCCTTTGACAGTCCCGTTATGGCTGACGGATTGTTTAACGGCGGACATAATGAGGCTATCACATCCGGAGAAATAGAGGCTTCCATGGAAAAAGAAGAGGCACAGGTTGCCGAACGTATCGCTTCTCCCGATGCAGCTGCTGATGAGATACTTATGCGCATATCCGGTAAAGTTCATGATGAACCTGTTGAAAGACCCAAAAAAGAAAATTTTATCCAGCAGGAGATAAAAGGGGTGAAAGGCGGCAGTAAATACAGGCTTTTGGGACAGTTGTTCGCAACCTACTGGCTGATCGAGGCGGATGATACTTTTTATATGATGGACCAGCATGCTGCCCATGAGAAGATCCTGTATGAACGTCTCATGAAGACAATAGAAAATAGATCGCCGCAGATACAGATGCTTACGGTTCCCGAAGTTATAGACATCACTCCGGAAACGGAGGCGCTGCTTTCAGAGGACAGCAGCCTTTTTGGAAGCTTTAAAGCACTTGGCTATGAGTTGGAGGGCTTCGGGGAAAAGTCCCTGAAGGTTACGGGAATACCTGCGGGACTTCCTGCCATGGATTACAAGCAGATGCTTAAAGATATCATGGACGGATTATCAGATAAAAAAGAAGCGGGGATCGCCAAAGATACAAAGCCTCAGCTTCTTATAGAAAAGGTGGCTTCCATGTCATGTAAAGCTGCAGTTAAAGGAAACGACAGACTTTCGGGAGCGGAGGCTCTGGAACTTCTTGATGAGATGATGAAGGCGGACAATCCCTTTAACTGTCCTCACGGAAGACCTACCCTTATTGCCATGAGTAAGAACGAAATAGAAAAGAAATTTAAGAGAATAGTTTGATCCATGAAAAAAAAGATTGTTATTCTTACGGGACCTACCGCCGTAGGGAAAAGTGAACTGGGTATAAGACTTGCAAAGGACGTAGGCGGCGAGATAATAAGCGCTGATTCCATGCAGGTTTACCGGGGGATGGATATCGGGACTGCCAAGATCAAAGGATCTGAAATGAATGGTGTAAAACATTATCTGATAGACATTCTTGATCCTGACGAGGAGTTTAACGTAAGTTCCTTTGTGGATCATGCAAACGATGCATTGGATAAAATATATGCTGACTGTGCCATACCGATCGTTGTGGGTGGTACTGCGTTTTACATCCAGGCACTTCTGAAGCAGGTGGATTTCAGTGATGATTCAGGCAAGGATGAGGCGTTAAGAAGCCGGCTTGAAGAAAAAAGCACGGATGAGCTTTACGGTAAACTGCTTGAGGCTGATCCGGAATCCTGTGAGATCATTCATAAGAATAATAAGAAAAGGATCATCAGGGCTCTTGAATATTATTATATGACCGGCGAAAAGATCTCGGAGCATAATGCGGCTCAGAAGCAAAAAGAACCGGATTTTGACTTTGCGTATTTTGTTCTTACGGATGAAAGAAGCAGGCTTTATGACAGGATCGATGCAAGGGTGGATAAA
>CACWUI010000104.1 GCA_902764045.1 uncultured Lachnospiraceae bacterium | reverse complement strand
CTGAATATAAGCCTCTTTTACCGAACACTTCCCCTGTCTTACAGACTTAACCTCGGTGCCGTGAAGCTCTATCCCGGCTTCGTACTGTTCTTCGATAAAATAATCAAAAAACGCCTTTTTATTATTCACAAGTATTTTTACGGGGGTCTTGCTGTCCTTCATAAAAAACCTCTTAACAAATCATACTATTTCAAAATCAATGATCCTAAGCTCCGGATCAGCCTCGGTAACTCTCACCTTCAGCTCATCTCCTATGTGAAACTCCCTGCCACCGGTTTCACGGCGCATGATCATATGCTCTTCATCAAAGACATAATAACCGTCCTCAAGGGAAGAAACGGGAATAAGTCCTTCTATGGCATTTGGCAGCGCCACATATATACCCCAGGATGCAAGCCCGGAAACCACTCCATCAAATTCTGTTCCTATGCGGTCCGCCATGTATTCGGCCATTTTGATCTTATTGGTATCTCTTTCAGTCTCAATAGCCACATGCTCCGTCTCGCAGATATGCTGAGCAAGATCAGGCAGCATCTTTTTATACTTTGCTTTTTTCTCCTCGGTAAGAAGATTACTCAATTTCTGCTTGATTATCCTGTGATTTATAAGATCCGGATATCTTCTGATGGGAGACGTAAAATGACAGTAATACTGCGCAGCAAGTCCGAAATGTCCCTCCGGCTTCATCCTTGCCTCGCCTTCGATCTCCTCCTCAACGCGCCTTACCGCAGTGGAATACATGGCCCTCTTCATGCTTCTTAATGTCATGGTGGTAATAAGGATCTCCTCTTTTTTGCCATCCGCGTCATTTACCAGCTTCTGCACGTCTGAGGGCTTCACATCTTCTGTCTTCACGTTAAAGGAATATCCTAAGGACAGGACCAGCTTCTGTAAAAACTCCACCCTGTCAGGGTCAGGCGCCTCATGGGATCTGTACACTATGGGTACCCCTCTCCAGTCATCATCAAGAGTCACTATACCTGCCACCGTCTCATTGGTCTTGAGCATAAGCTCTTCGATAATGCGTGTGGCAGCATCTCTTTTTCTCACACGGATATCCGTGGGACGTCCTTTTTCATCAAGGGTGATCTCAGGCTCGGGAAACTCAAAATCCACTGCTCCGCGCTTTACCTTATCTTCACGAAAAATGTCCGTAAGCCTTTGAATATTTTGAAGCATCGTCAAAAGCTCCTTCTGCTTTTCATCCTTGTAAAAATCAGGTTTTTCCAGCATTTCGGAAACCTGGGGATATGTCATCCTTTTGTCAACCCGGATAACGCTCTCGCATATCCTTCTGTCGATCATTTTCCCGTCTTTGTCAAAGTCCATAAGGCAGCTGAGGGTCAGACGGTCCTCTCCCATAACAAGTGAACATATACCTGTGGAAAGCTTTTCGGGAATCATGGGTATCACGCGATCAACGGGATAAACACTGGTGCCTCTTTCAACCGCTTCTTTATCGATAGCGCCACCCTCGCTTACGTAATGAGCCACATCCGCAATGTGAACCCCCACATGGTAGATACCGTCCTTAAAGGTAAGAGACACGGCATCGTCAAAATCCTTGGTCTCCTCCCCGTCAATGGTGACAGTAAGCACATCACGAAAATCCTCGCGACCGTTTATCTCTTCATCACTTACGCTGTCGGGTATAAGTCTTGCCTCTTCAATGGCATCCTCGGGAAAATCGGTCCGCACCCCCTTTGCTTTTACGGAAGATAAGATATCTACCCCGGGGTCGCCTTTATGTCCAAGGATTTCAATGACCGTTCCGTCAGGTCTTTTATCCTGAGAACCGTAACTGTCCATCTTTATAAGCACCTTATCGTCAGTCTTAGCTCTTTTTGACCTTTTTCCGGGTATGAAAATATCCGAGCTTATATTTCCGATGTCGGGCTTTACGAAACCGAACTGCTCATTAGAGGTATATGTACCCACAAGATGGGTGATGCTGCGCTCTATTATCTCTGTGATCTTCGCTTCTCTGTTGGTCTCTTCAGTCTGTTCCCGGATCACCTCAAAGCGCACCTTATCTTTATGAAAAGCCGTTCCGGTATTTCTGGCCGCAACAAAAAGATCCTCACTTCCGTCCTCGGGCCTGATAAAGCCGAAGCCCTTGCGATTACCTGAAAAAATGCCTACGTCGTGTTCCGCTTCCATGTTTAAATCATTTTCCATTTTTTTCTCCGCTCAAAGTATCTGCCAAAAAAAAGCACTCAATAACCGAGTGCTTCATGAAATCAATATACCTTTAAATAGCCTTAATATTTAATATAACACCAAGCGCCAAAAATATAACCATAAGTACCCTGGACCAGATAACAAGTCTGCCCTCCACGGATCTGCTCTGGTTTTTAGCCCAATAGGAATCGGTGTTTGCGCCGCCGCTGCCGGTAAGGGCTCCTGAAAGACCTCTCTGCTTACTTTCCTGTCTCATGATGACAATGGCAAGCAGGATACCTGACACTATAAAGGCTATAGTTAAGATAATCCTTAACGGACTCATAAAATCCCTCCAATAATAACTTCTCACAAGTTCAAAAAAACCTGTGACATATAAAACTAAACAACATTTGAGGATTATAACACAATCTTTTCAAAGACGCAAATTTATGCATTCACAATATCGAGAAACTCGGGTTTAAGGCTTGCGCCGCCGATAAGACCACCGTCGATATCCGGGCAGTCAAACAGCTCACTGCTGTTTTCGGCTTTCACGCTTCCTCCGTAAAGGATCCTTATATCTTCGGAAACTTTCTCACCGTAAAGCTCTTTTATCTTCTCACGGATAAGATGGCAAACCTCCTGGGCCTGACCGGTTGTAGCCACCTTTCCCGTTCCAATGGCCCAGATGGGCTCGTATGCTATGATCACCTTTGATGCATCATTTTCTCCAACGCCTGCAAATGCGCTTTCTATCTGACCGCTTATCCACTCCGACACATTTCCCGCTTCTCTTGTTTCTAATGATTCACCACAGCAAAGAATGGGTACAAGACCTTTTTCAAGCGCTTTTACAACCTTACGATTGATCATGGTGTCATCCTCGGAAAAAATAGTACGTCTTTCGGAATGACCTATGATAACGGAATGTACACCCAGTCCGTTAAGCATATCTGCAGATATCTCCCCCGTAAATGCCCCTTTGTCCTCATGATACATATTCTGTGAACCGATAAAGACATCCGTACCCTTAAGAGCATCTGCCACAACGGCAATATCTGTAAACGGCGGGATCACATGAACCTCTGCATCAGTCTCTTTTAAACCGTCGCACAATGAAGCCGCAAACGCAGCCGCCTCTGCCGGTATCATATTCATTTTCCAGTTTCCTGCTACTACTCGTCTTCTCATCTGTTACTCCTGATATTATCTGTCATCTGCCGCCTCAACGCCGGGAAGCTTTTTACCTTCCATAAGCATAAGGGATGCGCCGCCGCCTGTGGAAACATGGGTGAATTTATCACAAAGTCCCATGCTGTTTACGGCTGCCGCCGAATCACCTCCGCCGATGATGGTAACGGCATCGGTCATGTCTGCAAGGGTCTTTGCAACTGCTTCGGTACCTTTTGCAAAGTTCGGAAATTCAAACACTCCCATGGGTCCGTTCCATACTATGGTTTTTGCACCGTCAAGGGCCTCCGTAAAGGCCTTAATGGTATCGGGTCCTATATCAAGACCCATTTCATCATCATCCATGGCACCGGACGCGGTCGCGCGGTACTCTGCGTCCTTGTCAAACTCTTTGGCAGCAAGAACATCCGTGGGGAGTAAAAGATTTACGCCTTTGGATTCCGCCTTTTCAACCATTTTTTTTGCAAAATCAATGTAGTCTTCTTCAACCAATGACTTACCAACGGAACCGCCCAATGCCTTAATAAAAGTAAAGGACATACCGCCGCCGATGATAAGAGTATCCACTTTGTCCAAAAGGTTTCCTATCACACCGATCTTTGATGAAACCTTGGAACCGCCAAGGATGGCAACAAAGGGTCTTTCGGGATTCTCAATGACATTTACAAGGAAGTTCACTTCTTTTTCCATAAGGTATCCGATTACACAGGTGTCGATATACCCGGTAACACCGAATGTGGAAGCGTGCTCTCTGTGGGCGGTACCGAATGCGTCATTTACGTAAACATCAGCAAGAGATGCCATATCTTTTGCAAAATCCTCGCCGTTTTTCTTTTCTTCCTCGCGGAATCTGGTGTTTTGTAAAAGGATCACTTCCCCGTCGGCCATGTTTGATACGGCTTCCTTTACTGCATCGCTTACCACCATGTCGTCATCAATGAACTTAACCTCTGTGCCGAGAAGTTCCGAAAGCCTTTTGGCAACAGGGGCTAAAGAAAATGACTTGTCAGGCCCTTTGGGTTTACCAAAATGTGAGCAGAGGATCACTCTGCCGCCGTCGCCCATAAGCTTTTTTATGGTGGGCAGAGAATCAACAAGTCTCTTGTCATCGGTGATCTTTTCCCCATCGAAGGGAACGTTAAAATCACATCTGCAAAGGACTTTTAAGCCCTTTACGTTTATATCATCAACAGTTTTTTTGGTTAACATAAGGCATATTCCTCCAAACTTAAAAAAAACAGGGATTGGTCCCGGATTTGACATGGGGACGGTTTTGTGTCTCCCTAAAGGTAGACACAAAACCGTCCCCTGTC
>CACWUI010000103.1 GCA_902764045.1 uncultured Lachnospiraceae bacterium | reverse complement strand
GACGCATCCTTGTGGTGGACAAGCTGGATAATGCACTTAAGCTTGCAAGAAAGAAGTCTTATTCCGTAAAAATGGTCACACTTGAAGGGGAAATGCTTAATCCCGGTGGATCCATAACGGGAGGTGCATATAAGCATGCGGGCAATCTTCTTTCCAGAAGAAGAAAGATAACCGAAGCCGGAAAAAGGATAAAAGCTCTTGATGCCGAGATCGAAAAGCTGGAAAAGACGGTGGAGGCACACCAAAGCCTGAAGGTAAGTCTTCGCGAAAGGTTTGAAAAAGCTGATGAGGAAGCGGTAAAGGCAGGCATCGCGCGAAATACCGCAGGCATTAACTTAAAGAACGCCAAGGAAAGAGAAGAAGAGGCGCTCACCACAAAAAGCGCCGGTGACGACAGGCTTAAGACTTTAGGTGCAGAACTTAAAGATACCGAAGCAAAGCTGAGTGAGGAGAGAAAAAATCTCGAAAGCATCAGGCAAAAAGAGCAGACATTAAGAGAAGAACTGCAAAACAGGCGTGATGCCGGGGCTGAGAGTCTTAAGGCCTTTGATGAGGCGGGGGCAAAGTTGGAGGAGCTGAGGCTTTCATTTTCCACCACGCTGCAGCAGGATAAGTATATAGACGAGCAGATAAGCCGTATAGAGGTGGAAAAAGAGGAACTGCAGGGGGAGATCGAAGTCCTTTCCGGAAAACAGAAGGAACTGGAAGACAGCCTGAAAGAAAAGGAAAATGAAGCCTCCCGTCTGGATGAAGAGATCGCAAAGACCGGGCAGGAGATAGAAGACTGCGGGAAAAAGGATGCGCGACTTAAAGAAGAAAGACAGAGTCTTAATGAAAAGAACAAATCCTTCTTTGCCAAAAGAGAGAAGCTTGCAGAAGTTTTAAATGAACTGGACAAGGAGCTTCTCCGTCTGAATTCCAAAAAGGAAAAGCTGGAAAACGAAATAGAATCCTTAAGTGAATATATGTGGCAGGAGTATGAGCTTACTTACTCTTATGCCGTTGAGTTTAAGGATGATACCTTAAGCGACCTGTTTGAGATAAAAAGACATTGTCAGGAGCTTCGTGACGATATAAGGCGTCTGGGCGATGTAAATGTCAATGCCATTGAAGAGTTTAAGGAAACGAACGGGCGTTATGAATTCCTGTCTGCCCAGCATGACGATCTGATCAGGGCCACGGCTTCCCTTAAGGGCGTGATCTCCGACCTTGATAAGGGCATGAGAGAGCAGTTTGCCGATAAGTTTAAAGATATCAACAGGGAGTTTTCCAAGGTCTTTAAAGAACTTTTCGGCGGCGGAAAGGGTGCTGTTGAGCTGCAGGATGGTGAAGATATACTTGATGCGGATGTGGCTATCATCGCCCAGCCTCCGGGAAAGAAGCTTCAGAACATGCTTCAGCTCTCCGGCGGAGAAAGGGCCCTTACGGCCATCGCCCTGCTTTTTGCCATACAGAATCTGAAGCCCTCACCATTCTGTCTTCTGGACGAGATCGAGGCGGCTCTGGACGATGCCAATATCGGGCGTTTTGCTTCGTTTTTAGGAAAGCTGGCTGACAGGACCCAGTATATAGTCATCACCCACAGACGTGGAACCATGGCGGTTGCTGACAGGCTTTACGGTATCACCATGCAGGAAAAGGGTATATCCAAGCTTGTATCGGTAGAACTTAAAAAATAAGGAAACGGACTATGAGTATTTTTTCAAGATTAAAGGAAGGTCTCTCAAAGACAAGACAAAATATAGTTGCAGGCTTCGACTCCATTTTTTCGGGTCATAAAGCCATTAATGACGATTTCTATGAGGAACTGGAAGAGGTCATGATCATGGGAGACATGGGTGTCCATGCCACCGATGAGATCCTCGAAGACCTGAAAGAAAGAGTGAAGGAAGAAAAGATAAAGGATCCTGCCGAATGCAGACAGATCCTTATAGATACCATAAAAGAAAAGATAAATATCGGTGATAATGCCTATGATTTTGAGGACAGGAAGTCGGTGCTTCTGATAATAGGCGTAAACGGCGTGGGTAAGACCACCACCGTGGGAAAGATAGCA
The DNA here is from genome assembly GCA_902764045.1 of uncultured Lachnospiraceae bacterium. GTDB lineage: Bacteria > Bacillota > Clostridia > Lachnospirales > Lachnospiraceae > UBA4285. The sequence goes on along the minus strand of CACWUI010000103.1, from coordinate 6,511 downwards.
TCGTCCCTTAAAGCCATGGATAAAAAGGTCATTCTTGCCGCGGCAGATACCTTCAGGGCAGGCGCCATAGAACAGCTTAAGATCTGGGGTGATAGGGCCGGTGTTGATGTTATAGCCCAGAATGAGGGAGCGGATCCGGGTGCTGTTATCTATGACGCTGTCCAGGCTGCAAAGGCAAGGGATGCAGACGTGCTTGTGGCAGACACTGCCGGAAGACTTCACAATAAAAAGAATCTCATGAACGAGCTGGGCAAGATCGACAGGATCATTGAGAGGGAGTATCCGGATGCCTACAGGGAAAACCTGATAGTTCTTGATGCCACCACGGGCCAGAATGCCATTTCCCAGTTAAAAGAGTTTAAAGAGGTTACGGATATCACCGGTATCATCCTCACTAAAATGGACGGCACGGCCAAGGGAGGGATCATCGTTGCCATACAGGCCGAATTCGGCATTCCCGTCAAATATATCGGTGTGGGTGAAAAGATAGATGACCTCCAGAAATTTGATTCTGATACCTTCGTAAATGCTCTTTTTGACAAAGAAGAGGATGAAGAAGAGATCGGGATCGCGGCAGAGGAAGATGTTTCCGAGGTTACGGATGAGGATATACCCGAGGATGTATGGGCGGTCAATGATGATCTTACGGCAGATGACTATGATTTCTCCGGTCATAAGGAGACAGATGAGCCTGCACACCAGGAGGAGCATGTTACGGAAGAACCTTTAGAGAAAGATTCTTATGAACCGGCGGAAGAAACGGATGAGCAAATTACGGAAGAATCCGAAACATCGGAAGAGTCCCTGATCTACGAAGAAGAAACCCGGGATGAAAAACCGGAAGATACCGAAGAATATCCGGAGGATGAAACGGAAGGAGGATCCAAGAAAAAAAGAGGTCTCTTCGGCCTCTTCAGAAGGAAAAAATAAGCAGAGTACTAATTTCTTGTTGCTTTGTGCTCCTTTGAGAGTTCCGCGGCCAGTTCCGAAACGGAAAAACAGGAATTTACGGGTGTGAGGACCGCTTTTATATGATCCTTTGTAACACCGCTTTCGGACAGGGTTTTTATAATACTGTCCAATTCATTTCGATCGAAGTTGCATATGATTATGTATTTATCATCAAGTCCGGGACCTGTGTAGGGTCCCTTTTTTTGAGCTTCTTCAGTAAGAAGTTTGATCTTGTCGATAAGAAAATGACCGGCAGGAAATTCCCGGTCGTCTAAAAAAGAACCTACGGGCTTATTATATTCGTATTTTGGAATTATTTTTACGTTAACATTTAAAGCTTTTGTATTGTTTGCTATGTTGATCGCAGTTGCGTTTCCGGCAAAGTCATCAAATCCGATAAGAAGCAATTCTTTCATATGTGGTATTCCCCTGATTATTTAAGTTTTTTTTTACAACTTCATTTTACCATATTTATAGAATTAGAGCCCGGTATGTGTTATAATACAGGGCAAACTTTTTTCGGGGAAACATGGTGTTTTCCCCCAAAAAATGCATTTTTTACAAGGGGACGGTTATGTCACAAAACAGATACGGTCTTGATATCGGAAGCAGCAATTTTAAAATGTGCGTCCGGGACAAGGTCTTAAATGAAAAAAACATGATAGCCGTTACAAGGAAGGAAGTGGTGGGGATCGGAGACGATGCCTACGACATGTACGAGAAAGTTCCGGAAAACATTGACGTGTCCTTTCCCGTAAAAAGCGGTGTTATAGCCGATATTTATAATATGCAGATACTTCTTTCCAAGTTCTGGCAGAAGATAAACGGCGGCAAAAAGCCCATGGGGGTCAGCGATTTTTTTATCGTGGCTGATGCCGTGGGGGCAGGCATAGATATCTTAAATGCAAAGGGCATCATGATGGTGGATATAGGCGCGGAGACCTGCGAGATATCCGTTCTTTCCATGGGTGGTATCGTAAACAGCAGGTCTGTAAAGATCGGCGGGAACAAGCTGGATGAGAACATTATCTATGCCGTAAGAAACGAGTACAATCTTGTGATCGGCAATAAGACCGCTGAAAGATTAAAGATCGGTCTTGCCTGTGCGGGAAGCAATTTTAACTCCAGATCTATGACGGGATTCGGAAGAAATGTGCTTTCCGGGCTTCCCGTAAGCTGTCAGATCTCTGACGAGATCATCAATGATTCCATAAAGGATCCTCTGAAGGCCATAGTGGAGGAGGTAAGGGCTATATTAGAACATACTCCCCCGGAACTTTCGGTGGATATCATCAAAAACGGTATTTTTATGACAGGCGGAACCTCCGGTATAAAGAACATCGATGAGATGTTCAGGCGCAGTCTGAATGTTACTGTTAAGGTGGTGCATACGCCCCAGGAGAGCATTATCAGAGGTCTCATGAGGATAATGGCTGACAGCAGGATGAGCGAACTGGCATATGTGCCGGATGACAGACTATTTGAGTAAAATCAGGGCTTACTTTTAAATGAACAATAAGATCAAAAATTTTTTTACGCCGGCTAAGATCCTGGCTATAATTTCAATATTTTGCGCTGCCCTTATTGCGGTTTCATTTTTTTCGGATAAGCTGGTATCGCCTCTTCGTGAAGCGGTATCATTTGTTGTGGTGCCGTTGCAGCGCGGTGTGAACGGCCTGGGCATCGGAGTGGTAAAAGGAGAAGAAAAAAGAAAGACCATAGAAGAACTGCAATCTTATACATCGGAGCTGGAAGAAAAAATAGCTGATCTGGAAGCCCGGAACCAGCAGCTTAAGACCGACAATAAAGAACTGGATGATCTTAAGAAACTCTATGATATGGACAAAAGCCTTGCGGATTACCCCAAGGTAGGAGCTACCATTATCGGCATTTCATCCCAGAACTGGAACGAGTCCTTTATCATAGACAAAGGCAGCAATGACGGTATGGAAGAGGAGATGAACGTTATTTCCGCTGACGGACTGGTGGGGATAATCACGGAGGTGCACGGGAATTATTCCAAAGTAATGACCGTGGTTTCGGATAATTCATATGTGACTGCCATGGACGAGTCTACAAAGGACCAGTGCACGGTAAAAGGGGATATATCCCTGCTTGACAGCGGAAAGATCCGTCTTGAGAGGATGAAAGCGGATGCCGGAGTAAAGGACGGGGACAAGATCGTTACATCAAACATAAGCAGCAAGTATCTCCCGGGGATCCTTATCGGATTTGCAGGAGAGATCACGGAGGATGAGACCGGAATGACTAAGTCCGGTTATCTTGTTCCGGCAGTGGATTTTGACCATCTGCAAAATGTGCTGGTAATCACCCAAAAGAAACAGGTAACGGAATAAAAGTAACAGGTGTTGTATTTATGAAGAGAAAACTGTGTGAGCTTGGTCTTATAATACTTTTTTATCTTCTGCAGGTATCTCTTTGCAGGGTCATTGCCATAGGCGGTGTTGCGCCCAATCTTATGATCATCCTGCCTGTTTTGTTCGGGTATTTTAACGGCAGTAAGGAAGGTATGTACACGGGCTTTTGTGCAGGCATCATGTATGATCTGTTCTTTACGGACCTTTTGGGATTTACCGCTCTTATGTTTACCCTTATCGGGTTTTTCAGCGGTATGCTTTCCAACAGATACGAAGAGGGGAATTTTGTTATACCGATCTTTCTGACGGCCGGTGCAGTGCTGTTTTATGAATTCTTTGTATTTATCGGAAACTTCCTTTTACAGAACAGACTGATTCTTTCCTACTTTATGACAAGGGTTATCATCCCTGAGATAGTTTATACGGTGATCGCGATGCTTATTTTGTATAAGCCTCTGCATTTGCTGAATAAGGTTTTGGACAGCCGCAAAAGAAAGGTGAAGGATATAGATGAAACAATTCTTTGAGCGGATCGCATATATTTTTAAGTTCAGGATACTGTGGATCTGTATTGCCTTCGGGGTTCTCTTTTCCATAATCATTACCCATGTCTTCAGACTTCAGATCATTAAGGGATCGGAGTACAGTGAGGGCTTAAAGGTGGCTATCGAAAAGACCATGTCGGTGCCGGGGTCAAGAGGAAGGATACTGGACAGGAACGGAAATGTACTGGCTTATGATGAGCTTGTCTACGCCGTAAACATCAGCGACAGCGGATCTTATTCCACAAAAAAAGAAAAGAACCAGACCATAAACAGGTCTATCTTAAAGACGCTGGAACTTATCCGGAAAAACGGTGATGACTATTATTGTGATTTCGGTCTTGATCACAACGATACCAGCGGCTGGTTTTATACTGTATCTGAAAGCGCTCTTCCGGGCTTCTTAAGGGACTGCTTCGGCGTGGCTACCATTGACGAGCTGACTGAGGAGCAAAGATCGACAACTGCCCCGGAGCTTGCCGCCTTTTTGCTTGAAAATTATCAGATAGAAGAAGAGGGTGTGTCAAAAGACGACCTTATAGAGCTTTTGTATCTGAGAGTGAATATGACGGCCAATTCCTATTCAAGATACATGAGCTTTACCATTGCAAACGAGGTCTCCAATGAAACCATGTCTGCTATCCTTGAAGCAAGCGATGAGATCGTGGGGATAACCGTGGATGAAAAGTATGTGCGAAGATACAATGAACCAAAGTATTTCTCTGCCATCATCGGCTATACGGGAACCATAAGCCCGGAGCAGTTGGACGAGCTGGATGCGGAATATTCCGAGAAAAAATACGATAGAAACGACGTGGTGGGAAAAAACGGTGTGGAGGAAGCCTTTGAAAACGAACTTGCCGGAAACAAGGGAGAGAGGGTTGTTTATCTTGATACCGTAGGACGTATCACTGAGGTTATCAGTGAGACAAAAGCGGTGGCGGGAAAGGACGTATATCTTACCATTGACACGGAACTCCAAAAAAAGCTATACGATATCCTTGAAGATAAGATAACAGATATCATTATCGAGCATTTTACCGAAGGCAACGCCAAGTATTCCTTTAATTCCGACGGCTCCATAAATGAGATCTATATCAGGATGCCCGAGGTTTATCACGCCCTTATAAAAAATGATCTTGTGTCTTTAAACTCTCTGAACAACCCTGCCACCGAGCTTGAAAAAAAGGTCAGTGATATTTTTAAAAAGAAAAAAGACGAGGAACTGAAGTGGCTTGTTGGGGAAATGAGCGGAAGCGGCACGGCCTTCGGAGAGTTGAGTGATGCCGGGCAGAGTTATGTTTCAAGGGCTTTAAGTTATCTAAAAGAGAATGATGTATATGATACCGATGCCGCAGATCCTGAGGATGAGATACTTGTAAGATGGAATGAGGAGGAGGACTTAAGCTTCAGACAACTTATAGAACATGCCATAGAAAAGGGATGGATAAACACCGCTAACCTGGGCACATCCGAATACAGTGATCTTGATGATATCTACAAAGCCATTGTGTCATATCTGGCTGAGAATCTTGATAAGGACAGATATTTCATGCTGGATGTGTACTATACCCTGATCGAGGAGGGAGATATTAAAGGTCAGGAAATGTGCATGCTTATGTATGACCAGGGGTATCTGAAAAAAGAAGGCGAGTTGTACGAGAACCTTCAGGCCGGAGTCATATCCGCAAGAGAATATATTTACAGGGCCTTAAGGACAAAAGAACTTACTCCCGGTGAGCTGGGACTTCAGCCCAGTTCGGGCGGGGCCATAATTACGGATCCGGATACGGGACAGCTCCTTGCCATGGTCTCATATCCCGGTTATGACAACAACAGGATTTCCGGAAACATGGACACCCGTTATTACACAAGACTCCAGTACAATTCATCCAGACCAATGTATAACTGGGCGACCCAGGCTAAATGTGCGCCGGGTTCCATATTTAAGCTCTGTACGGCCATTACGGCTCTCGATATGGGTATTGCATCTGAGGGCACGGGTGTAAGCTGCAGCGGTCTTTATACCGATATCCATCCCAGCCCCAAATGCTGGGTTTATCCCGACGGTCACGGATATGAAACAATGACCGGAGCCATCAGGGATTCGTGTAACGTATATTTTTACACCATGGGTGCAAGGATAGCCTCGGGAAAAAGTGACAGTTATGACAGCGAGTACGGCACGGATATGCTGAGATTGTATGCACAGCGTCTCGGTCTTGCCACCAAATCCGGCGTGGAGATAGAAGAGGCGGAACCCCGTCCCTCCGATACCAGCGCAATTGCATCAGCCATAGGACAGGGAACTGCTTCCTACAGCTGCATAAATATCGCAAGATATGTGACCACCATAGTCACGGACGGTGTGTGCTACAACAGCAATCTTATCCTGAAGGTGGCGGACCGTGACGGAAACTCTACCTATGAATCAAAGCCCGTTGTGGCAGAGAATATGAGTGATATAGACCAAAGCACATGGAATACGGTCAAGACAGGTATGCGCATGGCCACACCCACTTATCCTGCCATGAATGAAATAAAGGATTACGGTATAGCATGCAAGACCGGAACCTCACAGCCCAGCGTGCTTGAGCCGGATAATGCCACATATGTGTCATATGCGCCTTATTCGGACCC
>CACWUI010000102.1 GCA_902764045.1 uncultured Lachnospiraceae bacterium | reverse complement strand
ATATAATATTATTGCCATTATCCCGCTTATTATCAGAGCAGGAAGCACATGACCGAATGCCGCATGAAGACCTGTATATACCAGCAGCGCCGCTATTCCCATGATCGCGGAACATATCAAAGGAATGATAAAAGGTCTGATAAAGGCCTGTCTGTATCCCGTAAGCTTCCATAAACTTCTTAAGTTCAAAGAAAAAACTATAACGGAAAATACCATTACTCCGATGACAAGTGAAAAAATCCCCAGATCCGTGGCGGCAAGCAGGATCGCCACCACAGGGATATGTACGGCAAGAGCTATGGCCGAATGAATTACCGGAGTACGCATCCTGTCTACTCCCTGCAGCGCCGCACTTGTCACAGTGGAAAGCGTGTAAAAGACTATGGCCGATGCTCCTATCTTTAACATGATGGAGCCTTCAACACTGTCATAGGCCCTGAAAAGAACCTGGATCACAGGCTGTCCCAAAACCGTAAGACCTATAACAAAGGGAATGGCCACCATCATGGTCACACGCACGGTATGTGCCAGTTTGTTATTCACACCTCTAATATCCTTTTTTGTAAACGAATTTACAATACTGGGAAGCATGGATGCCGACATGGCTGATGCTATGCCCATTGGGATACTTGTGAGTGTGGAAAAGCTTTGTCCGTAGTTTCCTATGGCTATGGTAGAAGCCGAACTGTCAAGCCTTGTAAGGCCGCTGAAAAGCGCATCGTCTATGACTGCGCTGATATTATAGAAGGTCTGTCCGATGATAATGGGGATTATCGTTATGATGATCAGCTTATAGGTAAAGCCTGCCCCTATATCTTCACTTTCCGTGTCCGAACCGACTTTTGCTCTGTATCTGTTAAAGTTCTTAAAGAAAATATACAAAACTACTATCAGTGCCGCAAGCGCCCCCAGGCATGTGCCCAGCGTTCCTCCCGCAGCTCCGTGGGCAGGAGCATCCGCTCTTCCCATGTAGGTCCTTATAAACGCGTAGCTTGCAACTATACTGACTACGGCGTTTACGATCTGCTCTATAAGCTGTGAAACAGCCGTGGGAACCATATTCCCCTGTCCCTGGAAGAATCCCCTGAAAACTCCCAGTACCGCAAATATAAACACCGTGGGTGCAAGGACTCTTAAAGGGATCGCCATGCCTACATATTTGGCATAAAGCGTATGCTCTATAAAGCCTGCCCCGAAGAAAAGAAGCAGCGCCGCTATTCCGCCGCTTAAGATCGAAATAACAAGTGCTCTGGCTAAAATAAACTTCGTATTTCTGTATTCGTTTTTTACAAGCCTTGCGGAAACAAGCTTGGAAACCGCCATAGGCATACCGTAAGACGAAAGAATAAGGACTATGTTGTACACATTAAATGCAACACTGTAAAGTCCTGCTCCCTCACTACCGATGATGTTTACCATGGGGATACGGTAAAACATACCGATGATCCTTACGATGATCCCGCTTATGGCAAGTATCCCGCCCTGGAATATAAAGCTTTTTTTAAGAGAATTTAATTTGCCGCCAAACATTTTATCCTGTTCTCAACCTACAATATTTACAAGTTTTCCGGGTACATAGATTTCTTTTTTGATATCAGCCGGCATCCTGTCGCCTAAAGTTTCTTTTGCAATACCTAAAACAGAGTCCTTGTCTGCATCAGCAGGTATGCTTATGCGGCCTCTTACCTTGCCGTTTACCTGAAGCACTATCTCCACAGTGCTTTCCTTCATGGCTGCCTCGTCATATCCGGGCCAGCTTTCGGTAAATACACTTTCCGTATGCCCGAGCATTTCCCAAAGTTCTTCAGCCATATGAGGAGCAAAAGGCGAAAGAAGCACTGCAATTGTCTCCATGGTACCTTTATCAATGCCGCCCTGCTTTGAGGCAAGGTCGCTTATCTTATTGAAATATTCCATAAAACCGCTTACAACGGTATTAAGTGAAAAGCTCTCAATGCGCTGTGTGATGTCATAGATCATTTTATTCTTCAGTCGAAGCATATCTTCCGTCTCTTTATGATCACCTGACGCATTTTCACTTACAAGCCTGTAAAGTCTGTTTAAGAAACGGAACACGCCGTCTATTCCGCTGTCATCCCATTCTGCGTCCATATCCGGAGGTCCCACAAAAAGCTCGTACATCCTTAAGGAATCGCAGCCGTAGTCACGGACCAGATCGTCGGGTGATACCACATTTCCCTTGGACTTGCTCATCTTGGCACCGTCCTTTACGATCATTCCCTGGTTAAAGAGCTTTGTAAAAGGCTCATCAAAGCCCACTACACCTATGTCCTTTAAAAACTTGGTGTAAAACCTTGCATAAAGAAGATGCAACACCGCATGCTCCACTCCTCCCACATACATATCAACGGGAAGGTATTTGTCCGCTTTTTCTCTGCTTACAGGCTCTTTATCGTTATTTACATCCACATATCTTAAATAATACCAGGATGAGCCTGCCCACTGGGGCATGGTATTGGTCTCCCTCTTTGCAGGCTTTCCGCATTTGGGGCAGGTGGTGTTTACCCAGTCTTCGATAGCCGCAAGAGGTGATTCACCGGTTCCAGTGGGCTCATATTTTTCCACATCGGGAAGGGTAAGGGGAAGCTGATCCTCAGGCAGCGCAACTGCTCCGCAGTCGGTACAATGCACGATGGGAATAGGCTCTCCCCAGTATCTCTGACGTGAAAAGACCCAGTCCCTAAGCTTATAGTTTTTCATCTTACGGCCTACGCCCATTTTTTCAATAATGTCGGGGGCTTCCGTCTTTAACTCTGAGGACTCCTTACCGTTCCAGTCGCCAGAGTTTATAAGTATACCCTCCGCTTCCGTATAGGCTTCCGTAAAAGGCTCGATCTCCTTTCCGTCCTTTGCGATCACCTGGATAATGGGAATGCCAAACTTTGAGGCAAACTCGAAATCCCTGGTGTCGTGGGCAGGTACGCACATAATGGCTCCCGTTCCGTAATCCGCAAGAACATAATCGGATAACCATACAGGGGTCTTCTTACCGTTTACGGGATTAATAACATAAGAACCCGTAAATACCCCCGTCTTTTCCTTATCCTGCATACGGTCAACATTGGATCTGGTGGATGCCTTGTAAATGTAGTCCTCTACCGCCTGCCTGTTTTCTTCCGTTGCAAGTTTGGATGCAAGTTCATGCTCGGGAGCCAGAACCAGAAAAGTGGCTCCGTGAAGCGTATCCGGTCTTGTGGTGAATACGGTGATGCTTTCATCGGAATCCTCAACCTTAAAGTCCACCTCTGCTCCGTAGCTTCTTCCTATCCACTCGGACTGCATCTTCTTTACCTTTTCGGGCCACTCCAGTCCTTCCAGATCTTCAAGAAGCCTGTCTGCGTAAGCCGTGATCTTAAGCATCCACTGACGTAAGTTTTTCTTTGTGACCTCGGCACCGCAGCGCTCGCATTTGCCGTCAACCACCTCTTCGTTTGACAGACCGGTTTTGCATGAAGGGCACCAGTTTATGGGCATCTCTTTTTCATAGGCAAGACCCTCTTCAAACATTTTGGCAAATATCCACTGGGTCCACTTGTAATAACCGGGATCAGTTGTATTTATCTCCATGTCCCAGTCGTAAACGGCTGCTATCTCCCTGATCTGTCTGCGGATATTGTCGATATTGCTTTCCGTGGATATCCTGGGATGCTGTCCCGTTTTTATGGCATAGTTTTCCGCAGGAAGTCCGAAAGCATCCCAGCCCATGGGATGGATCACGTAATGGCCTTTAAGTATCTGATATCTGCTCCACACATCACTAATGACATAACCTCTCCAATGACCCACGTGAAGACCGGAGCCTGACGGGTACGGGAACATGTCCAGACAGTAATACTTCGGCTTTTTGCCGTCATTTACGTTTATGGGTTTCACTTCCCATTTGGCACGCCATTTTTTTTCTATTACACTGTAATTATATGTTGACATTTTATGTTACTCCTCTAAATATTTTTTAAGATCCCCCATCGATGCTTTGGCATCATTTAAACCCAGATAATACAGATCCGCCAGCTCGTCAAGATCGTTGCAAAAAAGGGTCAGTTCCATTTTTTTCGACGGTGCAAACACAAAGATCCGGCCTTCAGACTCCAGGCGACGGATATGATCTATCTCTTTGTTATAAACAAAAGAATTAAACCTCAGTTTATCCACTATCTTTGGAAAACGTCTTGCATAAAGCGCCTTTATAACTCTGTCGGAAAACTCCTTTTTTGCTTTATAGCCTTTATCCCGTGTCTTGATGACCACGATCTTCTCATATCCCTGTCTGATAGCCCAGTCAACGGGTATATGTTTGGCAATGCCGCCGTCCAGATAAGGCACGCCTTTCAGCTTTACGGGACGGGATCCGAAGGGAATGCTTGCTCCTGCCTGTACGGCAAACAGGAAATCATCATATCTGCCTTTCTCAAAGTATTCCTCTTTGCCGGTCAGAAGATTGGTGGCAACGCATACAAATCTGCGGTTGGGATCGTTGAATCTTTCCCTGTTCAGGGGTATGTCCTTCTGGACCTCCGTCCACATATATCTGAAACCGGTTATGCCGTGGTTTTCGATAATGGCCCTTGCTCCGATAAACCTGCTGTCCGGACGGTATTTAAGAGTCAGGTACACTCCCCTTCCGATCTGTCCGGAAAGGTCATTTACACCGTTCATGGCGCCCGATGATACGCCCACATAGCAGTCGAGATTTATGTCGTTCATCATA
>CACWUI010000101.1 GCA_902764045.1 uncultured Lachnospiraceae bacterium | reverse complement strand
CCGCCTAAGAAATATTTCAGGCTGTTCCCCGGAAATGAAGTCCGTCTTATGAACGCATATTTTGTGAAATGCACGGGTTTTGAAAAGGATGATAATGGAAATATAAGTGTTATCCACTGCGAATATGACCCGGAAACCAAAGGCGGGAATTGTGACACACGAAAAGTCAAGGGCACTATCCACTGGGTAAGCGCTACAGAGTGTGTCAAAGCAAAGGTCCGCATATATGAAGATCTGATCGATGCGCAAAAGGGTGTTTATGCTGAAGACGGCAGTCTGAACTTAAATCCGGAATCTTTAAAGGTCATAGATGAGGGGCTGTTTGAACCTTGTATAAAAGACGTGGGGCCGGAAGAAAGATTCCAGTTTGTTAGAAACGGATATTTCGTCAGTGATTTTAAGGATTCCGAGCCGGGAAAGCCGATTTTTAACAGGATAGTTTCTTTAAAAAGTTCTTTTAAATTAGATTGACACGGTATGACATAAATGGTACTATCATAGAAGTGCAGATAAAGCACTTCCAAGTTATTATAGTTTTAGTTTTTTGAAGGGAAATGAGCAATGAAAGGAACGGTTAAGTGGTTTAATAACCAGAAGGGTTACGGTTTCATCAGTGATGAAGAAGGTAACGACGTGTTTGTTCATTACACAGGTTTGAATATGGAAGGGTTCAAGACCCTTGACGAAGGCGTTGATGTTGAGTTTGAAATAGCTGACGGAGCCAAAGGACCTCAAGCCGTTAATGTTACAAAAATGGCATAATTTACTGATAATCAGGATTTGAAGGGCGGCGTTATCGCCGCTCTTTTTTAGTGTTTAAAAATGTGCTTTATTATGTTATCATTAACAGGTTAAGGCGTAATGATTTTTGCCTGTTTTGTTGTTATTCGGAGGTATTATGACTGATCCGGTAAATGGTCTTTCGGAAAAAGAGGCTTCCCAAAGAGAAGCGCAGGGTCTGGTAAACGAATCGGTGGGAACCCAGTCAAAGACTGTGGCACAGATCGTTAAAAATAATTGTCTGACCTTTTTCAACTTCATATTTGTGTTTTTTGCCATTCTTCTGATCACGGCGGGATCCATAGTCAATATTACGTTTATTCCCGTTGTCATTATAAATGCGATAATCGGGATCGTTCAGGAGCTTCGCGCAAAACAGGTTCTTGACAGGCTGACCATGCTGAATGCCCCGAAAACCAGGGTCATAAGGGACGGCAAGGAATATGAGATAGCTACCGATAAGCTTGTTCAGGGTGATCTTTGCGTGTTCGGCGCCGGGAATCAGATAGGTGCGGATGCAAAGCTGATACACGGAGATATCAAGGTAAATGAATCACTGGTAACAGGTGAGTCGGATGAGATAAGAAAGGTGGCGGGAGACGACCTTTTATCCGGAAGTTTTGTTGTTTCCGGAGAATGCCGTGCCGAGCTTACCAGCGTAGGTCTGGATTCTTATATCTCAAAGCTTACTTTAGAGGCTAAGGGACAGGGAGAAAAGAAGCAGACGGAGATGATGAAGTCTCTTACCAGGCTTCTGAAGATCATCGGTATCATAATGATCCCCATAGGTATCATTATGTTTATCCAGGATTTTCATTTTCTGAAGCTGGGATATTCCGCATCCATTGTGGCTGTTGTGGCGGCTCTTGTTGGTATGATACCGGAAGGTCTGTATCTGATGACAAGTATCAGGCTTGCGGTGAGTGCCGGAACCCTGGGGCTTAAACAGGTTCTTGTTCACGAGATGGCAAGTGTGGAAACCCTCGCCAGGGTGGACACCCTTTGTCTTGATAAGACAGGAACCCTGACCGAAAACATCATGTCCTTTGAGGCTCTGATCCCACTTGACGGTTATGAGGATGATCCCACCCAGGAGGCGCCTTTGTCCGAGCTGCTGGAGGATTTTGTAAGCGTCATGACCAATGACAACATGACCATAGATACCCTTAAGAAATCCTTCGGTCACGGAAGCAAAAGGGAAGCCATCGCGGTTTATCCTTTTTCATCCAAGGTGAAATACAGCGGTGCAACCTTTGAGGACGGTACATATCTGTTAGGTGCTCCCGAGAAGCTTCTTCTTGAACGGTATGAGGAATATGCCGAGAAGATAGAGGTATATTTAAACACAGGGAACAGAGTGCTTCTTTTCGGAATGGTGGCCGGAAGTGATGATGATATAAGAGAAGGAAGACCGTTAAGCGAACCTGTTATCCCCTTCGGACTTGTACTCCTGACCAATCCCGTTAGAAAGACCGCTAAAAGGACTATGCGTTATTTCCAGACAGAGGGAGTTGACGTAAAGGTGATTTCCGGTGATAATCCTGCTACAGTAGCCCATGTGGCGCAGAAAGCGGGTATAAGAGGTTCGGAAAAGGTTATCGATGCGTCGGAACTGGAAACAGATGAGGACATCGCCAAGGCTGCCGTGGAATACAGTGTATTCGGAAGAGTCCGTCCCGATCAGAAGCAAAAAATAGTCAAGGCTCTTCAGGCTGAAGGTCGGGTGGTTGCCATGACGGGAGACGGTGTAAACGATGTGCTCGCGCTGAAAGCTGCTGACTGCAGTATTGCCATGGGACAGGGTTCGGAAGTGGTGGAAAACATATCCGAGATAGTGCTTCTTGATTCCGACTTTTCAAAAATGCCCGATGTGGTCGTAGAAGGCCGGCAGGCTGTTAATAACATACAAAGAACCGCTTCTCTTTTCCTTGTGAAAAATATTTTTTCCATACTTACGGCGCTCTTTGTTATATTCATCGGAAACCAGTTCCCGCTCTATCCCACGCAGCTGTCGTTTTACAGTCTTGTGACCATAGGTATTCCGGGATTCTTTCTGGCGATGCAGCCCAACCGTGATCTTATCAGGGGCAAATTTATATCATCCGTTTTAAAACGTGCATTGCCTGCGGCGATCACGGAATTTATCATGGCCCAGGTGGCTGCCGGAATAGGAACTGCCATGGGGCTTTCCTTCGATGAAAAATCAACCATGGCTATTATAGTCATGCTTGTTATCGGTGTTATCATGGTTATTCACATATCACATCCTTTTAATGCTTACAGGTGGTTTGTTCTTGTTATTACCCTTGTATGTGTTATTGGCGGAGCCATTATATTGAGGCCTCTTTATAAAATTGCCTTCTTGTCGCCCGGAGCGGTGGTGTGGACGGTTTTCCTGTCGATAGGAGCGGTATTTGTGTTTGCCATACTGCTACAGCTTGAGCAACGGCTTGTGTTTAAAGTGAAAAAGAAAAAGAACAGTAAGATTAAAAAAATATTTCAGAAATTGGAGAATTTATAATTGAGCGGTAAAAGTTTATCTAAATCAGAGAAGCTGGGGACCATGCCCGTTACCAGACTGGTTTTCAATATGTCTCTTCCCGTTATCATATCCATGCTTGTGCAGGCACTTTATAATGTGGTTGACAGCATATTTGTGGGACAGTTTAACCCGGATGCACTGGAGGCTGTATCCCTGGCTTTTCCCATGCAGAATCTTATGATCTCATTTGCCGTGGGCATAGGAGTGGGCACCAATTCTCTTGTGGCAAGGCATCTGGGAGAAAAGCGGGGAGACAGGGCAAGTGACGTTGCGAATACGGGAATATTCCTGAATATCCTGGGATATATTGCGTTTGCCATACTTGCGATATTTGTCATCACGCCGTTTTTTAACATGCAGACAAGCATTCCTGAGGTTGCGGAATACGGAAAAGATTACCTTTCCGTTGTTATGTTTTTCGGGATCGGTATTTTTATAGAGATCACGGGAGAAAGACTTCTTCAGGCCACGGGGATGACGAAGCTGAGCATGATCTCACAGGCCACCGGCGCCGTGATAAATCTGATCCTTGACCCCATTCTTATCTTCGGATATCTGGGGGCGCCCCAGATGGGTGCCAAGGGTGCAGCCATCGCTACGGTTACGGGTCAGATAGCTGCAGCCATAGTGGCTATCATACTGAACGTGGCATTTAATAAAGATATACGTTTAAGTATTTTAAAAGTATTCAGACCGGTGGGGCATGATATTGCGGAGATATTTAAAATAGGTATCCCGTCCATGATACTGAATGCTATCATGTCTGTGGTTGTATTTATCATGAATCTGATACTTAAAGGATTTTCAGAGGACGCTATTACGGCCTACGGCATTTACTTTAAGCTTCTCAGTTTCGTGTATATGCCCATATTCGGTCTTAATAACGGACTGGTACCCATATTCAGTTATAATTACGGTGCCAGAAACGTGGACAGGATACACAAGGCCTACCGGGTGGGTATTATTTCGGCTTTGGTCTATATGTCAGCATGTACCTTAGTGTTTGAACTGTTTGCGGGGCAGCTTTTGCAAATGTTCTCCGCAACGGATAATGTCCAGTCCATCGGGCAGGTAGCCCTGAGGATCATGGCTATAGGCTTTATCATGTCGGGATTTGAGATAATCAATTCAACCCTGTTCCAATCGGTGGGATCCCCCATGAAATCCCTGATAGTAACAATTATCAGGCAGGGGGCGGCACTTATACCAAGCGCACTGATCCTGGCCCGGACGGGAAATGTAAACAATATCTGGTGGGCCATTGTCATTGCAGAGGTTACGGGACTTATCCTGAGCTTTATATTCTATAAGGGACTTAAACTAACGCCGCCGGAAGAACCGGAAGGCAGCACAAATTGATTTTATAAATAGTAGAGGTAAAGAAATGTCTGATAATAAAAAAATATGGGTAACAGGTCATAAATCTCCGGATACGGATTCCATATGCTTCGGTGCCGAACTACCGGAACTTATCACTGATGTAAGACAGCAGTTAAGCGACGTTACTTTTTATCGTACGCCGGGCGTGGATAAAAACATATCCATAAAAGAAGCCTGGGAGATCATGAAGAAGGAAGACATGGTCACTCTTCCCGTAACGGAAAAAGAAAATGAACTGGACGGTGTGGTTACCATAGGTGACCTTTCCAGATCCGTGTTTAATGTACTGGATCGCAATCAGATATCAGGGGCATCAACACCTTATGAGAATATAGTTAAGGTTTTGGAGGCCGAAGTGGTCACGGGAGATATAAGCAGATCCTTTGACAAAGGAAAACTGGTCATTTCCGCCTGCGTGATCAACTCCATGGTTGGGACAATAGATGAAGGAGATATCGTACTCCTTGAGGACAGATCCGAGGTACAGAGAAACGCCGTAAATATGGGGGCCGGTTGCGTTATAGTCTGCAATGGTGCCGATGTGGATATAGATGCAAAAAAGGCAGCTTCAGTAAACGGATGTATAATCCTTAAAGCGGAGTATGACCCATTTACCTGCGCCAGGCTTATTAATCAGAGTATCCCCATCCGTAGTATCTATAAAGAAAGAGAGCATCTTATCACATTCAGGATCAATGAGTTCCTTGATGATATTACAGAGCAGATGAACCAGGTAAGATACAGATATTTTCCTGTAGAGGATGAAGAAGGGAAATATATAGGTCTTGTATCTAAGGGAAATCTTCTTAAAGCCGGTAAAAAGCAGGTTATCCTTGTGGATCATGAGGAAAAGGTTCAGGCTGTTGACGGCATAGAAAGCGCGGAGATACTTGAGATCATAGATCATCACAGACTGGGAGGCATGACCACCCCTGCGCCGCTTTTTGCAAGGGTCCAGCCCGTGGGTTGCTGCTGTTCGATCATTTATGAGATGTATAAGGAAGCGGGAGTTACTCCTGATAAGAAGATGGCGGGACTTATGCTCTCTGCCATTATTTCCGATACTCTTCTTTTCAAATCTCCCACATGTACATCTATGGATAAGCTTGCGGGAGAGGAACTTGCAAAGATAGCAGGGGTTACTACGGAAACCTACGCCAAGGAGATGTTTAAGGCGGGAAGCGATCTGGGAAGCAAGGAGCCGAGAGAGATATTCTTTATGGACTTTAAGAAGTTCGAGATCGAAGGCAAGAACATCGGTGTAGGTCAGGTAAGTACCATTAATACCGACGAGATAGAGGACATTCATCAAAAGATTGCGGGCATCATGGATGATGTTATAGCAGAAAAGGGGCTTGATAACGCATTCTTCATGATAACGGATATTATGGAGGAGTCCTCAAAGGTGGTTTGCGGCGGCGAAGGAGGCACGGCCATTATTGAAGCGGCTTTCGACAGGCAGGCTGAGGGAGATGCGGTTTACCTTCCCGGAGTAGTATCACGTAAGAAGCAGATGATCCCTTCCATCATGGGGGTTATGCAATGAAACGTATAAGACCTGAGGAACCCTGCTGGTGCGGAAGCGGTAAAAATTACGGCGAATGTCATCTTGAGTTTGATAAGAAACTTAAGATGTATAAAAACAAACATATTAAAGTCCCTGACAGAAATATGATCAAGACGCCTGCCCAGGTAGCTGCCATAAAGGAGAGCGCAAAGATCAACATTGCAGTTCTTGATCATGTGGCGGAAAATATCGGTCCCGGTATCACCACGCAGGAGATCGACGATATGGTTTATAAGAAGACCACTGAGATGGGCGGGATCCCTGCGCCGCTGAACTATGAGGGTTTTCCCAAAAGTGTATGTACGTCAATAAATGAGGTGGTTTGTCACGGTATCCCTTCAGAGGACAGGAAACTGCTTGACGGGGATATAGTTAATGTTGACTGCTCCACCATACTGGACGGTTATTTCAGTGATTCTTCCCGCATGTTTGAGATAGGGGATGTGAGTGAGGAGAGGAAAAGACTGGTCCGGGTGGCTAAGGAGTGTATGGAACTGGGGCTTGAAAGGGTGAAGCCCTGGGGATTTTTGGGAGACGTTGCGGATGCTGTCCAGACTCATGCCGTAAAAAACGGATATCAGGTTGTAAGGACCATAGGCGGTCATGGTGTGGGTATTGCTTTTCATGAGGAGCCTTTCGTAAGCTATGTGATACGAAAGGGAACGGGGATGCTTATGGCGCCGGGGCTTATGTTTACGATAGAACCCATGATAAATACGGGAACACATGCGGTATTCACCGACCCCAAGGATAACTGGACCGTTTACACCAAGGACAGAAAGCCTTCCGCCCAGTGGGAGGTACAGGTACTGGTGACGGATGAGGGGTATGAGGTTATTTCATACTGATTTGTCTACAAAAAACAAATGAACATAAAAAAATCCGGAAAAGACTTAATAGTAAACGATATAAAAGATTTTGATCTGGCACAGACCATGGAATGCGGTCAGTGCTTTCATTTTGTGCGTCTTGACGAAGAAGAATACGAGCTCACAGCATACGGCAGATACCTTCACATAAAGCAGGAAAAAAACATTCTTACTTTTTTTGATACAACCAAAAAAGACTTTGAGAATATCTGGCGGCATTACTTTGATCTGGATACGGACTACGGAAAAATAAAAAGATATATCGCAAAAAGAAGTCCCGAGCTTAAGGAGATAATAAAGAAAAACAAGGGAATAAGAATATTAAACCAGGAATTTTTTGAGACCCTTATGTCATTTATCATTTCCCAAAACAACCGGATCCCCAGGATAAAAGCTCTTGTGGCAGCCATATCGGAAAAATGGGGAAGAAAACTTACGGACACAATGTATGCTTTTCCCGATGCATCCGGTCTTTCAAAGGTATGTGAGGATGATTTCAGGGAACTTAAAACAGGCTTCAGGGCGGCGTATCTTTGCGATGCGGTAAAAAAAGTTCTAAGCAAAGATATTGATGAACATCTGCTGACATCGGCAGACCTTAAAGACTGCGAGGAAAAGCTTTGTGCTATAAAGGGTATAGGTCCCAAGGTTGCCAACTGTATCATGCTTTTTTCATTAGGAAAGCGTGAAGCGTTTCCAATAGACGTATGGATGAAAAGGATAATGGAAGAGCTTTATTTCGGAGGAAAAGAGCAAAGCCTGAACACTATAGCCTATCTTGCAGCCGACAGATTCGGCGAATACGGCGGCTACGCCCAGCAATATCTTTTTGCATATGCAAGGGAGGCGGGGGATAGTGAAAATAAAGGTTGACATTTAGTAACAATAGTGATAATTTATTGAATAACGATTAGCACTCATAAAAAAAGAGTGCTAACAAAAAGAAATGGAGGAATTATTATGACATTAGCACCGCTTGGAGACAAGGTTGTCTTAAAGGCTATTAAAGAAGAGGAAACTACCAAGTCCGGGATCGTACTTCCGGGACAGGCAAAGGACAAGCCTTCACAGGGTGAGGTTGTTGCCGTGGGACCCGGAGGAACGGTTGACGGTAAAGAAGTTAAGATGCAGGTAAAAAAAGGAGATATGGTTATTTATTCCAAATACTCCGGAACTGACGTTGAGCTTGACGGAGATGATTACATTATAGTAGGTCAGTCAGATATTCTTGCAGTTATTAAAAAATAAATAATGATATTGATTAAATTTTAGGGAGGTCATATTAATGGCAAAGGAATTAAAGTACGGTTTAGATGCCCGTAAGTCACTGGAGATCGGAGTGAATAAGCTTGCGGATGCGGTTCGTGTAACACTTGGACCCAAGGGAAGAAACGTGGTTCTTGATAAGTCTTACGGAGCACCCCTTATTACAAATGACGGCGTGACTATCGCAAAGGAGATCGAACTTGAGGATAAGTTCGAGAACATGGGGGCACAGCTCGTAAGAGAAGTAGCGACCAAGACCAATGACGTGGCAGGTGACGGAACCACCACAGCTACCGTTCTTGCACAGGCAATGGTTCGTGAGGGGATGAAAAATATCGCTGCAGGCGCCAATCCCATTATTTTAAGAAAGGGTATGAAGAAGGCGTCAGAGTGTGCTGTAGAGGCTATCCTTAAGATGAGCCGCAAGGTACAGGGCAAGGATCAGATCAGCAAGGTTGCGGCTATTTCAGCGGCTGACGAGGAAGTGGGCGCTATGGTTGCGGACGCTATGGAGAAGGTTACCAACGACGGCGTGATCACCATAGAAGAGTCAAAGACCATGAAGACAGAACTTGATCTTGTGGAAGGTATGCAGTTTGACAGAGGTTATGTGTCAGCTTACATGTCAACTGACATGGATAAGATGGAGGCAAATCTTGACAATCCTTATATCCTTATCACAGACAAGAAGATATCCAATATTCAGGATATCCTGCCTATCCTTGAGCAGATCGTACAGGGGGGTTCACAGCTTCTTATCATCGCTGAGGATATCGAGGGTGAGGCACTTACCACACTTATTGTGAATAAGCTTC
>CACWUI010000100.1 GCA_902764045.1 uncultured Lachnospiraceae bacterium | reverse complement strand
CTTTGATTATGACACCATAGCGGGAAAAAAGATCATAGTAAAAAGAGCTGCTGATTCGGATAAGTTCGTCACCCTTGACGGTGTTGAAAGGGAACTTGATGATAATATGCTTATGATCGCAGACGGAGATAAGTATATAGGTATAGCAGGTATCATGGGCGGGGAAAACTCTAAGATAAAAGAGGATGTCTCCACTCTTGTTTTTGAGTCGGCTACCTTTGACGGTACAAATATCAGAAAGTCGGCAAAGAGGCTTTCCATGAGAACGGATGCTTCCGGCAAGTTTGAAAAAGGTCTTGATCCCGAGACGGCTGAGGCTGCTATCAACAGAGCCTGTGCCCTAGTTGAGGAGTTGGGAGCCGGTGAGGTGGTTGGAGGGATCATAGATATTTATCCCGACCCCGTAAACAAAAGAAGGATCAAGTTTGATCCCGAAAGTTACAACAGGCTTTTAGGAACTGATATTTCAAAAGAGGAAATGCTGAGTTTCTTCAAGCCTCTTGAGATAGAGTATGACTCTGACAAAAATGAACTTATTATACCCACATTCAGACAGGATCTTTTAAGAGATGCTGATATGGCGGAGGAGGTAGCGAGATTTTACGGATACGATAATATTCCCGTGACTCTTCCCACCGGGTCATCCGATGCGGATATGGTAGGAGGTATCCTTTTTGATGAGAAAGTGAAAGTCAGGGTGATGGATACTGCAGAGGCACTTGGTTTTTCACAGAGTCTGACGTATTCCTTTGAAAGTCCCAAAGTGTTTGACAGACTCAGGCTGCCTGAGGATGCGCCTGAAAGAAATACGGTAAAGATATCCAATCCATTAGGAGAGGATTTCTCGGTAATGAGAACACTGCCCGTAAACGGTATGCTTAATTCTCTGTCCAACAATTTTAACAGACGCAATAAAGACGTAAGGCTTTATGAACTGGCAAAGGTATATATTCCCGTGGAGGGAGAGGATCTCCCGGATGAAAGAACTAAACTTACTTTAGGCTTTTACGGTGAAGGGGACTTCTTTGACATGAAAGGGGTTGCCGAAACTGTTTTTGAAAGACTGGGACTTAAAGATAAGAGGGTATATACAGCCACTGATAAATATCCCTTCATGCATCCCGGAAGAACTGCCGGTATTACTTATAATGGGGATGACCTCGGCTTTTTGGGCGAAGTGCATCCCAAGGTGACAGATGACTACGGAATCGGTGAAAAGGTTTATCTGGCAATAATTGACCTGAAAACCATTGAGGAGTTCGTATCCTTTGATTCAAAATATACGGGGATAACAAACTTCCCTTCAGTAACCAGGGATATAAGCTTTGTAATGGAAAAAGATATTCCCGTGGGAGACGTGGAGGAAATGATAGAAAAACAGGCAGGAGCTCTCCTGGAAAGCTACAGTCTTTTCGATCTTTATGAGGGAGAAGGTATAAAAGAAGGATTCAAATCCGTTGCTTACAGCATTACATTCAGAGCTCCCGACAGGACCCTTACGGATGATGATGTAAATCCCGTAATGGAAAAAATATTTGAAGAACTTAAAAATAAGGGGTACGAACTGAGACAATAATTATGGAAGAAAATTTGAGTGTTCATGATTATTATTATGAACTGCCGGAGGAGCTGATAGCCCAGCACCCTTTGAGTGACAGATCATCCTCCAGACTTCTGGTATTGGATAAAAAAACGGGAGATATTACCCATAAAGCATTCGGCGATATCACAGAATACCTTGATCCCGGAGACTGCCTTGTGATAAACGAGACAAAAGTCATTCCTGCCAGACTTATGGGGATCAGGGAAAAAACCGGCGGTGCGGTGGAAATACTTCTTCTTAAAAGGTTTGAAGACAGGGAGGATGAATGGGAGGCTTTGGCAGGCCCCGGAAAAAAAGCAAGACCCGGTGATGTGATCGTTTTCGGTAACGGAGAACTTACATGCAATGTGCTGGAGGTGACCGCAGAAGGAAACAGGATAATCAAATTTGCCTACGAAGGGATTTTTGAAGAGGTTCTTGACAGACTTGGTTCCATGCCGCTGCCGCCTTATATTAAGGCAGAGCTTGATGATAAAGACAGATATCAGACGGTTTATGCCAAAAACAAAGGCTCTGCCGCAGCCCCTACCGCGGGGCTTCATTTTACGGAGGAACTTTTGGAGAAGATACAGGGCAGGGGAATAAACATTGCAAGGATCACACTGCATGTGGGGCTTGGAACATTCAGACCGGTAAAGGTTGAAAATATTAAAGACCACAAGATGCATTCCGAGCATTTTATCATTTCGGATGAAGCAGCAGACATTATAAATAAAACCAGGGATTCAGGCGGCCGGATCATTTCCGTGGGAACCACGAGCACAAGGGCGTTGGAAAGCGTGGCGGACGGGTCAGGATATATAAAGCCGGTGGCTTCGGATACTTCGATCTTCATTTACCCGGGATATGAGTTTAAGATTGTCGATGCCATAATAACAAACTTTCATTTGCCGGAATC
Organism: uncultured Lachnospiraceae bacterium; assembly: GCA_902764045.1. GTDB lineage: Bacteria > Bacillota > Clostridia > Lachnospirales > Lachnospiraceae > UBA4285. The sequence goes on along the minus strand of CACWUI010000100.1, from coordinate 2,283 downwards.
AACACTTATAATGCTGGTGTCGGCATTTGCAGGAAGAGAAAATGTTTTAAAGGCATATGAGGAAGCCGTAAGAGAAAAGTACAGATTTTTCAGCTTCGGAGATGCCATGTTTATAAGATGATAAACGGAGAAAAGCCATGAGTGAATACATGAACAGATATAAGGAATGGTGTAGCAAAGAGTATTTTGCAAAAGAGGACAGACAGGAACTTGATGCTATTGCCGGAGATGAAAAGGAAATAGAAGACAGATTTTATAAGGATCTGGAGTTTGGAACAGGGGGGCTGCGCGGTATCATCGGAATGGGGACCAACCGCATAAATATTTACACCATAAGAAAGGCGACCCAGGGTCTTGCGAATTTCATAAATAAAAAAGGGAATGCACCCAAAGGAGTTGCCATAGCCTATGATTCCAGAAGGATGTCCGAGACTCTGGCAAGAGAAGCGGCAGCCTGCTTAAACGGCAACGGTATAAAGACATATCTGTTTTATGCGCTGACCCCTACGCCTGAGCTTTCTTTTGCGGTAAGACAGCTGGGTTGTACTGCCGGGATCGTGATCACGGCAAGTCATAATCCCCCGGAATATAACGGATATAAAGTGTACTGGGAAGACGGCGCCCAGATCACAGCCCCCATTGATGAAGAGATAATAAACGAGGTCAATGCCGTAGAGGATTTTGAAGATGTAAAGACCATGCCGGAAGCGGATGCCAGGGTTAAAAATCTTTTCCATATAATAGGCTATGAAATGGACGACAGATATATTGCCGCCATGAAGAGAATGAGCCTTGATGAAGGTGAGATCGGAAAGGTGGCGGATGATCTGAAGATCGTTTACACACCATTTAACGGCACGGGGAACGTATCCGTGAGACGGCTCCTGGATGAGCTGGGATTTAAAAACGTATTTGTTGTCGAGGAACAAAAAAATCCGGATCCGGATTTTACCACATTGGAATATCCCAATCCAGAAGACCCTAAAGCCTTCACCCTTGCCCTTAAACTGGCAAAGGAAAAAGATGCTGATCTTATTCTTGCAACGGATCCCGATGCGGACAGACTGGGTGTATATGTAAAGGACTATTTCACAGGTGAGTATGCAGCTTTTACCGGCAATATGTCTGCCATGATCATTGCAGAGTACTGTCTCTCCAGAAGAAGAAAGCGTGGCATACTTCATGAAAAAGGATCGGCCGTGGAAAAAGAAACCGGTCTTACTGGTGCTCTTATTACGACCATTGTATCAACCAACATGGCTAAGGCCATGGCAAAGGAGTACAATCTCGAATTCATAGAGGTGCTTACAGGCTTTAAGTTTATAGGAGAGCAGATCAAATTCTTTGAACAGAGAAAGAACTTCTATTATGAGTTCGGATTTGAAGAAAGCTACGGCTGTCTGGTGGGGACCCATGCAAGAGATAAGGATGCTCCCATGGCAGTGATGATGCTTTGTGAGGCTGCGGCTTATTATAAGGCGTCAGGTCTTTCCCTTGTTGACCAGATGAACAACATCTATAAAAAATACGGTCATTATCTTGAAGCCCAAAAGTCCGTCACCATGAAGGGCGCTGACGGTGCAAAAGAGATAGCGGGCATTATGGAAGCTTTAAGAAAGAACCCGCCCAAAAACTTTGGGGATTTCAAGGTTCTTGAGATTATCGACTGTAAAAGCAACCGTCATGAAAACGTTGAGACGGGAGAAAGTAAGCTTACGGGACTTCCCACTTCAAATGTTTTGTATTTTGCCCTCGAAGGTGATGCCTGGTGCTGTGCCCGTCCCTCCGGTACAGAGCCCAAGATAAAGTTTTATACGGGGGTAAAGGGAGAAAGCACAGAGGACGCAAAAGAAAAAATGGATGCACTTCAAAAAGCTGTTCTTTCAGCTGTCGGAATCAGTGATTGATTTTTCAAAACTTTTTAACAGAATAAACATACATTTGTCACAATTGTTCATTACAATGTAAACATAAATCAAGTATGATTTATTTTGATGATTTCGATATGAGGGGGTAATTTACAATGTGGGAAGATATTGACAGCAAAGAAAGAAATGAAGAGCATGAACCCCTTCCAAAATTCGTAGAATCTCCTCCTCCAGATAGAGGAGCTGTTTGTTATGTAATTAAAACAGGTTTTGGTACTTCACAAGGAAAATTATTGAGAACAGTATTATATAGTGGAGAAAGAAATAAGGGTGATGATACCATTGAAGCTTTTGTTTTTATCGGTGTTTTATTAGTAATAGCTTTAATTGCTAGTTATTATGTTCTTAAAAGAGG
>CACWUI010000099.1 GCA_902764045.1 uncultured Lachnospiraceae bacterium | reverse complement strand
CCATAACTGCCACGCATGAATTTGTTGTTCCTAAGTCTATTCCAATTATTTTACCCATGATTATATACCTCGTCTTTCTTATCAGTTAGCCACGATCACCATGCTGTGTCTGAGCACGGTGTCGCCGTACATGTAGCCTTTTTCGTATTCTTCTACGATTATATTTTCACCCACATCGTCTTTCTCCACATGCGAGACCGCATTATGAAACACGGGATCGAATTCCTTTCCCAAAGCCTCAATGGGTGTTACTTTACAATCCTCAAGCATCTTTACCATCTGCTTGTAAACCATGTCCATACCAATGGCAAACTGTGTCTTTTCCTCGCCTTCGGGTATGGTGTTAAACCCCCTCTCAAAATTGTCAACTATGGGAAGCAGCTTTTTCAAAATATCAGTCGCTCCCATGTCGAACATCTCGGATTTTTCCTTCTGGGTCCTTTTTCTGAAATTGTCGAATTCAGCCATCTGTCTTTGAAGCTGCTCGTGCAAAAGCCCTATGGTCTCATCACGTTTCTCGATCTCTTTTTCCAGATCCTCCTTCGGATCTTCCGATACCTCATCGCTCTTCTTCTCAGATGCTTCTTCCTTCAACACCTCCTCCGCCGCTGCCGCCGCTGCCTTTGCATTGGCCTCTTCGGGAGTTTCTGTAGTTTCAGGTGTGTCTTCGATATTTTCCGTATCTTTTATCTGTTCATCATCACTCATAAAAATGTCTCCTTAACTCTGCTAATTTTTAGAAAATAGTTCATCCAGCCTCATGCGGATATTGTTTAATGTCTCTACAACCATCTCATAATCCATCCGCTTCGGTCCAATTATACCTATGGTCCCGGTGGTCCCGTCGCTGAGCTCATAGGATGCGGTGACCACGCTACAGTCTCTCATGGACTTGACCGGGGTCTCTTCGCCTATATAAAACCTGATCCCCTCGCTGTCCGGCGCCGCCGTCTCCACAAAGCTTGTGAGTCCCTGCTTATCCTCTAAGGTGGTTATCAGATCCCTTGCTATCTCGCTTACTGAAAGTTCCGGATATTTGAAAATGTTGGTGGTTCCTCCCGTAACGATCTGCACGTCATCCGCATTGCGCACGGTTTCAAATATGATATTTAAAACCTCGCGAAGCATTTGCTGATTTCCGTTTTCCGCCTCAATGGCTGAAAGCTTTTCCTCCAGCTGTTCCACCGAAAGTCCCGTGACCGTAGTATTGAGCATCATGTTCAGTCGCAGGATGTTCTTTTCGGAAATGGTCTCACTTACGCGGAAGACCTTGTTGCGGATAATATTTCCTTCCATGACGATGACCACAAGAAGCTTTTTTTCTTCAACCCGGGAAAGCTGCACAAACTTTATCTTGTTGTTTCTTCCCGAAGATGTGGAGATCATGGTGGCGTAGTTTGTGTCATTGGCAAGAGTTCTTGCCACCGCCTGCATAACATCCTCCATACGGTCAAGCCTGGAAGCATATTCTTTTTTTATGTTCTCAAGCTCTTTTTCCCGTTTCTTTAAAGCCGCATCACGCTGGCTTTCGGCATGAGCCTTCTGGGCTAAAATGCTGTCAACATAAAGTCTGTATCCTTTGTCGGTGGGAACTCTCCCTGCGGATGTATGAGGTTGGACAATATATCCCATCTCCTCTAAATCAGCCATTTCATTTCGTATGGTTGCAGATGAAAGAGACAGATCCGAAATCTTAGCTATGGTTCTCGAACCTACAGGTTCACCGGTTCTAAGGTAATCCTGAATTACGGCTTCAAGAATCTTGAACTTTCTGTTGTCTAATTCCATAGGCATCGCTCCTCTTTTTAAGTTGTTAGCACTCAATCAAAAAGAGTGCTAATACTTATGTATAATTTAACACCGGCAGACATAAATGTCAACCGGTGTTTTTATTAAATATTTGTGAGGATAAAAAACTTATTCTAATAACTCCCTTTGGTCTTAAGCACCTTAAACAATACCATGCATACTGCAGGGGTTATGGCTCCCGCAACGATGGCCTCCGGAATTCCGTTGGCGGCGATTATCCCCATGATCACTGCTCCGACCTCAGTCGCAGGTATGCCCTGTAATGTAGCGTAAGCATCCGTAAACAATGCACCTATAAGACCCATTACAAGAAAAGTATTGGTAAGTGACCCTATCACACCGGACGCACCAAGTATACCGGCTCTGACTCCGCTTTTCATTTCAGGCATAGCTTTGTTCATTGCCATGTAGAAAAGCCATGGCGAAATCCCCACCAGGATCCTCGGTCCGAAACAAATGACTATAGACCAGAAACTTCCGTGTCCCGTACCCGGCACAGCAATTGCCGGTGTAAACGCAAAAGATAAGGCGCTTGGTGTAATAGTGTTCTTTATAAGACTGGTAAGTCCGAAAAGTGCACCAAAATAAGCTCCTGCTGCCGGTCCCAGCATAATACATCCTATAATAACAGGAATATGAAGTGCCGTTGCTTTGATGATCGGAAGCTGAATAAGCCCCAATGGAGTAAATGCCATTATTATGATAATGGCTGTAAACATTGCCATGAGAACCATGGTATAGGTTTTAGATCTTGTTTTATTCATAAAATAATCCTTTCTGCTACCATTTCGATTGTCTCGAATATCGTGCATGCCGACATTATCGCATAATTATCTAATCCATGTAAAGAGTCTTTTTCTTTATTTAAATCCATTTACAAACATTAGTTTGCATGATATATTGTTCCGGCGGGAACGGTTGCTGCCCCCTTGATTAAAACAAGGAGGTGAGATGCCATGACGATAGATACCTTGATTGCTTTTTACAATCTGTTAATATCGTTAATGGCACTCCTCTACACAATAAGTAGAGATTAAAAAAACCGTCCTTAACGATTTGACAGTCCATAAGGGCGGTTAAATATCACACAAGGGCGGCGCAACTTAGTACCGCTCTTTTCGTTCTGATTATATCATTTTTTACTCATAAGTCAAATCAGTATTTCTTTTTCAACCAACTCTTGATACATCCGCATAAGCTCTGCCACGCAGTCAGCTTCTGACATTTCTTTTATATTAAATCCGTAAGCCTTCATCTCTGCCCTGCCATTTCTGCGCAAAAAGGCGGGCTGCCTCACGGCGTTGTTGTTCTGTCATATCATCCACCATTTAATTTGTTAACATCCCTACTTAGACACCACAATACCTTCCGTCTCATATCCATACCCCAGACCGCCTTTTCTTCTCGCAGCCTCCTGAATCTTTTCGTAAAGTTTTTTTTCGGTATATTCACGTAAGCCTCCGCCCCATGGATCAGCCACATAATAAAAGATTACACCGTCTCTTTCATAGTATCCGTACACCACAAACCAATGAGTATAATTCCCCGAATCTCCCAAAGAAACAAGAGGTATAACCGTACTTCCGGCTTCAAGATATTTTTTTATATCTGCGGTCGAATAATTCTGTATCCTTTCAGTTTCAGTATAATCATCAACCCAACTGCAGTATGCCGGGTTCCAAATACCGTAGTTATTACTCCAGCCCTTATTGGGATCATAAGACTTAGGTACAGTATTCCAAAATGAAGCAAACTCCGCATCAGTATCAATATCCGTCATGATCCCCAAGGCCTGCATTGCCATAAGAGCCGCCGCACCGCCACAGCCCATATCACCGAAGGCAGTCGTCCTCTGGTTGATAACTATAGGTGGCTCGTATTTTACCCCGTTTTTATCTGCATTTACGGTCTGCGTCGATGGTTCTTCCACGGAAGGTGCCTGTGAGTTTTCTGTCTGCTCAACACTTGTCTGTGTAATCGGTTCCTCGGTTATCGACGTTTCAGAAGCAAACGTCTCCTTCGATGCACTTTCGCCGGGCACCTCCGCACCGTAATAAATCGTACCCTCTGTGCTTTCAGCACTCATCCCGCATCCGGAGCAGCCGCATAGCATCACAGCGCAAAGAGTAAAATTGACTAATATCAAATTTTTTAAAGCTTTTCTTTCTTTCATTATCAAATAATCTTTACGCCTTTTTTACCCTTGGTCGTTTCTCCGATAACAAATGCTCTCTCGCCCGCTTCCTCTATAGCCTCAACAGTAGTCTGTGCGTCCTCCGGTCTTACAGCAAGCACCATGCCAATACCCATGTTAAAGGTGTTGTACATCATCTCTTCTGCTATATCACCCTCTTTTTGAAGCATTTTAAAAATACCGGGGATTTCATAGCTGTCCTTTTTTATAACCGCTTCAACATCCTCAGGGAGCATCCTTGGAACATTCTCATAGAAGCCACCACCTGTGATATGGCTGCATCCTTGTATTTTTATTCCCGCTCCCTTTACGCTTTTCAATGCTTTAACATATATCTTTGTGGGAGCTATCAACGCCTCTCCTAATGTAGAGCCAAGGCTGTCATGAAACTCTGAAAGATTTGACTTATTGATATCAAAGACCTTTCTTACAAGAGAAAAACCGTTTGAGTGCACGCCACTTGAGGCTATACCCACAAGCATATCCCCGGGCTTTATATCCTCTCCTGTGATCATATCCTTTTTATCAACGACACCTACCGCAAAGCCTGCCATGTCATATTCATCCTCGGGATAAAAACCGGGCATCTCAGCCGTCTCTCCGCCGATAAGAGCCGCACCTGCCTGAACACAACCTTCGGACACTCCCTCAACGATAAATGCGATCCTTTCAGGTTTATTCTTCCCACAGGCAATGTAATCCAGAAAATAAAGCGGCTCTCCGCCGGCACACGCTATATCATTTACACACATTGCAACGCAGTCTATACCCACCGTGTTGTGTACATCCATCTCAAAGGCAAGCTTAAGCTTTGTTCCCACACCGTCTGTACCGGAAAGAAGAACCGGCTCATCCATACCTTTTA